>JBKPQV010000161.1:0-6581 GCA_046734235.1 Acidobacteriota bacterium | reverse complement strand
AGCAGCATGGAGTGCTCCTGGACCACTTAGTGAAGTCTCAGTCATGAAAGGCAGTGCGGCCATAAAGTTTCCTGATTTTACGCGTAGCCAATGGCAACGAACGCAGACACCCAAGTCAACACAGATCACCGAAAAGTAGATTGTGGTGGGTATTGGTTCGTGTTAATTCGTGTGACTTCGTGGATCGGTTTGCTTAAGTTCTTCTCTGTGTCTCTGCGTTCTCTGCGTCTCTGTGTTTAAATCGAGAACAATAGATCACGAATCTCATTTTCAACACAGAGACGCAGAGAACACAGAGACACAGAGAATAGCCGAATCGTTCGCGCACGGAGGGCTACGTTAGGACATATTAATGTGATGAAGACTGCATTTAGATTATTCGGCCTGGTGATCGTGCTTTGCGTGATCGCCGTTGGTGATAGTGTTGGACAAGAAACTGTAAACGTGCGTGAAAGAATCAACACCATCATTTCGGAATCAATAAAACGATGCGAATTCACTACTGCTGATGGTGTTAGAGCAGTCACTCGAGTCCCTCCTAGTGCCGAGCATATGGACGAGATTAAGCGCTTTGGTGACCCGGCCATACAGCCTCTTGAAGAGCATCTTTGGAGCGAGAATGCGCTCGAGTATGAATTTGCGATGCGATTTATGGGAGAGTTAGGAGGAGAGCGGATAATTGCCCCGTTGGAGAAGGTCGCTCTCTACAATCAATCTGCGCGAAAACGTGAATATGCGTTGCGCTGGATCACTCAGGGCCCCTGGGAGATCGCCAGGAAAGTTATAAGTCAGGCTGCCGAAAACGATCCCGATCCCGGTGTGCGCGAAGTCGCTAAAGAATTGCTCGCCGGCAGACCTTAGTGTAGATACCACCTGCTTCAGTCCCGACCGCTCGGGATGGAGTCTCAGTTTCGCGCTAGAGACAGGATTACAAGATTGGCAAGATACCACCTGCTTTAGTCCCGACCGCTCGGGATGGAGTCTCAACTTCTCGCTAGAGACAGGATTACAAGATTGAAAAGATACCACCTGCTTCAGTCCCGACCACTCGGGATGGAGTCTCAACTTCTCGCTATCACGAGGCACGACCGAATCCAAAGATACCACCTGCTTCAGTCCCGACCGCTCAGGATGGAGTCTCAATTTCTCGCTAACACACGCACCAACGAATCCGAAGATACCACGCTGCTAAAGCAGGTGGTATCTTGCCAATCGTGTAATCATGTCTCTACCGCGAAACTGAGACTCCATCCCGAGCGGTCGGGACTAAAGCAGGTGGTATCTACGGTTGGAAGTTCAACAAGTCCAGGATCGGGTGGCCGTCATACCAATCGATTATGTTGAGGCAGCCGTACCCTTGCGCCAGACGTAGCCATGTTCGCATCGGCATGCCAAGGGCTGTCCCTATTATCGCCCGCGCGACGCCGCCGTGAGTTACCAAAGCAACTCTCCCTTCTGCGTGCGTCTCCAGCAAGTCTTTCATGCTCTCTTGAATTGTAGTGTTGAATGCAAGGAACGATTCGCCATCGGGATATTGAAACGATTCTGGCTCTTCAAACAGTAGCCTTACGGATTCTTCGTTCTGCGAGTACAAATTATTAAGAGACATGCCATCCCACTTCCCCATATCAATTTCGCGCCAAGCGGTGTTTGTTTGGACGGTTAGGTTGTGACGAGCAGCGATAGGTTGAGCGGTCGCAATCGCCCTCTTTAGATCACTTGAATAGACGGCGCCTAATCTCTCACTCGCAAGTCTCTCAGCAAGCTGGTTCGATTGATCGATTCCAGCTGCTGAGAGCGGCACATCAGTGTGGCCATAAATGCTGCCACTTTTTGCGCCTTCAATTTCGCCATGACGAATCAAGTACAGGCGCAGGCATTTGGTAGGGTGTTCGCTAGTCACTTAATAATGTTGAATCGCATCAGCACCAGCGCGGTGAGATATAAACCTAGTTCAGTAAGCTGATTGACGGCGCCCAAACAATCACCAGTGATCCCGCCAAGTCGCCGTTTGAAATAGAAACCGGAAGCTAGAGTCAGTAATGTGGTCACAAGAATGACAACCGGAGCGGCGTGCCACGGAAGTAGAAATAAACCAGCCAAAAAAGTAAGCGAACCAAATAGTATTGCGGAAACGCCGATTTGCTTTGCCACAAGTTTCCCCTGACCCTCGGCGCGCGCGTATGGCAGCCAACTGCAAAGTGGCAGAACCGTCCAACGACTGGCGATATGGGCCACAATCAACCAACGCCAAATTTGTCTTGGCTCTAGCGAATAGAGAAATGTGT
The DNA here is from genome assembly GCA_046734235.1 of Acidobacteriota bacterium. GTDB lineage: Bacteria > Acidobacteriota > Blastocatellia > Pyrinomonadales > Pyrinomonadaceae > PSRF01. The sequence continues at coordinate 4,293 of JBKPQV010000161.1, read as the reverse complement.
ACTTACCGAGTATGAGAAATATGAGAGCTAGAGTCCCGTAGGTGCCGAGTCGACTATCGCGCATGATTTCAAGCGCGCGTTCCCTGGTCCAGCCGCCGCCGAGTCCATCGAATGTATCGGCCAGGCCATCCTCATGAAATCCGTTGGTGATGAACGCTGTGAAAGCAATTGCAAGAAGTACGGATGCCGAAAGGGGCAAGACGCGCGAAGCTAGAACGAAAACAAGAGCAGCACCGGCCCCAACGATTATCCCGACCATTGGAAAAAACGCTGCGGATTTACCGAGCTCTTCCTCGGTAGCCATAAGGTTACCCGGAACCGGCAAGCGAGTCAGGAATTGAACAGCGAGCAGAAAATGACGAAGGATCGCGGGCATGAGTCAGAGAGTGTATCTAAGAAAGCTCAAAGACATGAAGTCACGCCAAAATGTCCGATATGGTTTAGGTTGTCGGTCCTCCTTGGAGTGCGATGGCCTGTCATCGCTTTGTTACAGCGGCCCTAGTCCAAGCGTTTCTCTTGGAGTGCGATCGCTTGAGTATCGCTGTAACAAAGCGGTGCCAGGCCACCGCACTCCAAGGAGGACCGACAAGCTGAAGCATATCGGACACCCTGGAATGTTATATTGAACACGCATCATGAACGCACCGCTTCCCATTGCCGGGGTTACTCCAAGCTCTCGTTGGCTTCCGCCTGGTCCGTGGAAAACCATCTTAGACTTTTTCCAGGATCAATATCCCAGGGTGGCGGTCGAAATCTGGACCACGAGGATGGAAAAGGGTGAAGTGCTTGATGAATATGGCCGAACGGTCGATCCGCAAACTGCCTATCGGGCCGGAGCCTGCATCTTTTATTACCGTGAGCTGGAGAATGAAACGGTCATTCCCTTTGTTGAGCAAGTGCTCTATCAGGATGAGCACATTCTAGTTGCAGACAAGCCACACTTTTTGCCGGTGATTCCTTCAGGCAGGTTTCTCCGCCAAACGTTGCTGGTCAGATTGAGAAACACCTACAACTCTCAAAGCCTTACTCCGATCCATCGTCTCGATCGTGAAACGGCCGGGGTGGTGCTGTTTTCCATCAACCCAGAAACAAGGGGTCACTACACGTCCCTCTTTCGAAAGCGGAAGGTAACAAAAGTATATGAGGCACTGGCGCCATCGATTGATGCCACGAAGTTCCCAATGATTCGCAGGAGTCGCATTGTCCGTGGCGAACCATTCTTTCGCATGAAAGAAGTCGCGGGTGTAGCAAACTCCGAGACTCATATCACCTGCTTACGTACAGTTGGATGTAAGTCGATCTACAGGTTAACTCCAATAACTGGCAGAAAGCACCAACTCCGACTACACCTCGCTGCCTTAGGAATTGCCATCGTCAATGACAGACTCTATCCAGTGATAAGACCAGTAGATGACGACGACTTTTCCCGACCGCTCAAGCTACTGGCGAAATCGCTTGCGTTTCAGGATCCAATCTCAGGCCAACAACATTATTTTGAAAGCGGCATGAAACTATGAGCTCATCACTTAATATGCATACGGCGCGCATGGCCCTCAACCGTGATCCAGAAGTACGTCAGTGGGCCGAACAGTGGTTGAAGAATAAGGAGCGAAGCGTAGCTGGCGACATGACTGACGAGGAATTCGATAAGCACTGGCTTTATGTCCGTCCGGAGCGAATGCACGAAGGTGCTCTCGAAGCTGTCGCGGCGTATCAACAGGAGCATCAAGGCTAGCGGAAATCAAGTCCTTTCGATAAAGAACGCTTCGATTGTCGAGTTTCGAATCCCCCCCACTGCCGTGTGGGGGATTCGAAATTCAACATCGACGCATCTCTGGGTAGAAAGGACTTGAACGATCCCCACACTGCCGTGTGGGGGATTCGAAACTCTACGCATAAGCACTCGTTCTAGAAAGGACTTGAACGATCCCCACACTGCCGTGTGGGGAATTCGAAACTCGACAATCGAAGCCCCCTTGTTTTGGTCAATTCGCCTATACTACGTCTCGCTAAAACAATGAACAGCCTGATGCACACATGACAACTCACAAGTCTTCGCGTCGACCAGGAATAATCCGCGTTGTGTTGATAGGGTTCCTCGTCGCGATAGCAATGGCTTTTGCTTTACGGTTTGAAGGTCGCCTCCTGATTTGCTCGTGTAATCGCATCCTTCTTTGGGTTGGCGACATTTGCAGCTCGAGTAACTCACAGCAACTTCTCGACCCTTATAGCTTCACACACATCCTGCACGGATTCCTTCTGTTCTGGATCATCAGTCTGCTTTTTAGGCGAGTGGCTCCCGAATGGCAGATTTCGCTGGCATTGGTGTGTGAGGCTGCGTGGGAAGTCTTTGAGAACACACCGTTTGTAATTAATCGCTACCGAACTGAAACCGCTGCGCTTGGTTATCAAGGCGATACGGTCGTCAACTCACTTGGCGATCTGCTTTGCGCGTATGTTGGAATCATGATCGCGCGCCAACTCGGTTTTCGTCGCTCCCTAATCGTATTTCTCATCGTCGAAGTGATCCTCTTCGTCACGATACGCGACAGTCTACTCCTCGAGATCCTGATGCTTATCCGGCCGATCGCCGCGATCAAACAGTGGCAGCTCTGCGTCTAGGGAGCTCGGGGCAGTAGCCCGACTGTCAAGGAGGGCTCAGCAACATCGATCACTCACTCCACCGTGAGCCCTCCTTGACAGTCGGGCTACTGCCCCGATCTATGTAACCGACGTAACAGACATAACAAAACGTGAACCAACGCGTGTCACATTCTTGACGGACTTAGTTTGATCTATCGATTATCGGAGTGTGTTTAAAGGTGCGTCGCTACTTAATTAACCTGTTAGCCGCATTGCTTACGTTTCTTCTGGGCGTGTTTATTGCGACGCCGCTCCGAGTATTCACCCTCAACCGAAGCACGACACCTTCCCCATGCGAAAAGCAAAGTAGCGGTGAATGTAACCAATGGGAGACCACGGGCCCAGTTAGCGAAGGGCTTGGTTGGGATCTGACTTACATTTCGCTCCTTTACGACAGCGGAGTTTGCCCGGGGGACTCATATTGCGAAGTAGCTTCGCTCAAGCCGCAGCCGCCAGTCCACAAGCACTTCGCTGAGTGGAAGGGAGAGCCAATCGATTCATCAATACTCGTTGAGTTATCAGACGGCCATGCTGCTATGTTCGCAATCTGGCTTATCCGAACAAAGGACCACGCATATGTCTGGACATTTCATCCGGAAGAACTGACTCCAGGCAAACAAGAATTTCCGGCCGTAGATTACGACCGGGTATTTGAAGCGATGACATGCTGGCAGCAGGACCGTCCACCGGTTGCAAAGTTCGCCGACGCACCCGGCTTTACGGGTTACGTCGGTTTTCTCAACCTATTCAAGGAGGGCCGCTCACGTCAGATGCTGCTAACCTACAAAGATTTTTTCCTGACGTCAGCCACAAGTGGTGAGCCTTTGAACGAATTAAGTTGGGGCCGCATCTGGAAAACCATGCTGCCCATTTTCTTGATTATTGAGAACCAGCAGCGACAGGTAGATCGCGGTAAGAGTCCCAAGGCATCAGATCAGCGCAGTGGTCCGGGGCTCAGCAAACATCAGTCGATCGCTCCACACTGAGCCCTCCTTGACAGTCGGGCTACTGCCCCGATCCGCCGGCTTATCCGGCGGCCGATCGCCGCGATCAAACAGTGGCAGCTCTGCGGGTAACGGAAAGAAACTTAACCACAAAGACCCAAAGACACTAAGACACAAATCCAACTCTTAAAGTTCAGTTTGTGTCTTTGAGTCTTCGTGTCTTCGTGGTTAAGTTGTCGAGCAATCAAAAATCAGCAATCTCTCTAGTTCCCCTTGCTGACGCTTTCCCTCAGTATCTGTTCAAACTTCTTCCCAGAAGTCGCAATCTCTTCAGCGTGATCGAGGCCATTCACGATCTTACGTGCGTTCGTATAGTCGGTGTTCTGGTTATTGATGAAGTCTCCCAATTTTTTCCCGGTGGCTAACCCCTGACTCATCATCGCGCCAGCGACTCGATAAGCAATCTCTGGATCCATAACCTTCTCGGTATTTTTCACGATGTCAGAATCGGTTCCGGCGAGTCCTAACTTTTCATTGACCAGTTTGTAGTTCGTTTTGCCAGTCAGCTGCAGGTAGCCTCGTCCTTTATAACGCGCGCCATCCCCGGGTTCCGTATTGCCAAAGCGTCCTCCATATCGCTTCTCAAGCTCCTCATCACTGCCTATCTCAGTGATCGGCTTGAACGAGTCCCCGGTCTCCCATTTGA
>JBKPQV010000160.1:0-7124 GCA_046734235.1 Acidobacteriota bacterium | reverse complement strand
TTCTTAACTCTTATCTCTGCTCGCGGGCTCTTTCCCTTTGCATTTGCGCGTAATAGTCCTGAACGAAATCCTTAAAAGCTTGGTGGCCCCACGCGGTATAGAAATCGTATTGCTTCATCTCTTTGTAGACCTGATCGTAATTCCAGTTGTAAAACTTAAACCGGTATACGGCGCCAACAGCTCCGGTGCGGTGACGCCCGCCCGCGCAATGCACAAAGAATTTTCCGCTTTCTGGGTCATTGACGGTTTTAAGAAACGTCTCAATCGCTTCCGCGGAAGGATATTTCTTCCCAATCATTGGGATGTGAACATATCGCATCCCCAGGGACTCAACCATTGGCTTTTCATAAGCCTCTGGATCATCACGTAGGTCGATTACCGTCTTAATTCCTAAACTTGCAAGATCCTTGTAGTCCTTTTCTTTAGGTTGCGCGCCGCGAAAGAAACGTTCATCCATCTGCCCAAAATTCTTAATCTTCACTGCGGGCGCTTTTGACGCTCCAGCCTCCTGAGCAGCGACGACAGCGGCCAGTGCAAAGATAATTGTTGTTACGAGCAGTGTTTTGCGAACGAGCGTAGCGCTGGAAGGAGTGGTCATGAATGATCCTAAAGTCTGTATTTACCTATTTTTCGTCAGTGATCCGGGATACCGCTGGGAAAAAATATCATTTTAGAGGCGCCGGCTCAAGATTTTGCAGGCCCTCTCTATTACGTTTACAGTCTTAATTAGTTCAACCTCCAGTAATGTGGCCCTAGTATCGTGAAATCGATCGCTGTTTTTGGAAATGTTCCGTTACTATTTTGAATTACGCGTTTGCTAGTGAATGAGCTACTCTTGGCGATCAAGAAACTTGAACTGAGGACAATGGATGACCAGTCAGACGATTGTCGTAGGCGATATTCACGGTTGTTATGACGAGCTAATGGCCTTGCTAGACAAGGCCAAGTTTAGCGACAACGACCGTGTCGTCTCTGTTGGAGATCTCGTAACGAAAGGCCCCAAGAATCGTGAAGTGTTGGAATTATTTATGACGGATGAGCGCTTTTCGACTGTCATAGGAAATCACGACCTGGCCCTACGACGTCGTTGGAATGGCGAAGACATCGAACTGAAACCGGCACAGAAGGAAACACACAAAGAGTTGAAGAGCGAGAAGGAAGCGTATTGCAGTTTCTTCAATCGCTTACCCTTCATAATTGATCTCGACACTCACCTGGTAGTGCATGCGGGTTTAAGACCGAACGTCGATCTGCACTCCCAGACAACTGGTGATTTAACCAGGATAAGGACACTCGGAGCAGATCGCGAAAGTGAAGAGGGAACTCCCTGGTATCACGTTTACTACGGAGAGAAGGTGGTGCTCTTTGGGCACTGGCCGGCGCCCGAACCTCGTCGAGGAAGAAAAGCGATCGGTCTCGATACAGGCTGCGTCTACGGCTACAACCTCACAGCTTACATTATTGAGACGGACAAGTTTGTGAGCGTGAAAGCAGAGAGGGCTTATGATCTTTCGTGAAATAGGACGGAGGATAGGTCCTATTTGTCCTATAGGTTATTGCGAGCGTCTTGGTTTTTTTAAGTGGTCAGTGCTGGTGTCAAACCAATTAACGGGAAACTAACCTCGACTTCCGTACCGGCTCCTTTGACTGAAGAGACAGAGATGCTTCCGCCGTGCAACTCAACCAGTTTCTTAGTGATAGACAACCCAAGGCCCAACCCACCGTATGATCTGGTGTCTGAACTATCAGACTGACGAAACGGTTCAAAGACGAATGGTAAAAACTCCGGCTCGATTCCGATTCCGGTATCAGTCACTTTTAGTCTTGCGTGATCAGAATCACGGTATAGGTTGACTGCTAGTTCGCCACCTTGTGGCGTGAATTTCACCGCGTTGGCCAGTACATTCCAACAGATTTGTCGAAGTCTCACAGGGTCACCTGTCAGAGGTACTGGAGTTAATGTCGAGTGCAGCTTTAACTGTTTTCCGTCCACGGCGAGCTGTAAACCGGCAACGGTATTCTCTACGATCTCGTTCAGCAATACGGGCTCGGGTCGCAAATTGAGAACTCCGAGACTCATGCGAGAGGTGTCGAGAATATCTTCAACTATTTGCAGCAACGTTTTTGCGCTACCGGCGATCGCGTTTACAGCCTTGGTGTTTTCACCAGGGCTCAACTTTAGAGTGGCAAGCATGTCGGCCCAACCAATGATGGTAGTCAATGGAGTCCGAATCTCGTGTGAAACCGTAGCCAGGAATTCTAATCGTAGCCTGTTTGCCGCCACTTCATTTTCGAGAGCTTTTCGTAATCTGACTTCTGCCTGGCGTCTGCTCGATACGAAAACTGCTATCAGTAGGAAGAGTAGCAGTCGGGCTACGGTGTTGCCGATTGTGTCAGGGATGTGACCTAAACGATTGGAAACAGTAATCAGCGATTCGAAAGTGATAGCTAACATTAGTCCAGGTCCCCGGCCGGCGTACCATGCCGTTGCTACCAGGACGCCAATCATTGGAAGTACCGGATTGAGACTGACTTTGAATAGCGACTTAATTAGTAAGGACAGTCCCAACAAGCCGACGAAGGCCGCCAGCGGTAACCCATACCGTTTTAGTATTGGCATCATTGTTTCAGCTCTTGAACAAGTTGTAGTGCTAGACCGCTGATGGGCGCGCCAGCGGATTGTGTTTAATGAGGGTTGAACCTGGTACTCCGTCGAGAGCTTTTACACGGTTTCGGCTCACAAAACAATTACTATTTAGGTTCTCAAGCACTCAGGTTCATCTTCAGCGGCGCTAAGCATAGGACGAATGAGGCGGGTCTTGAACCAAGTTACTAAAGAAAAATACCGGTTACTGCGGGCTGGCATTGCCCAAACGCAGAGGGCATTGAGAGCTGGGGTCATCGGTAATTTCGATTGCTTAAAGTGTTAAAGCTCACGCACATAACTTAATAGATTATAAAGATCTCACAGTAAACGACGCGGGCGGCATGCGCCGCCCGCGGTCCCTACCTGGTTTTTGTATTAACAATTCCTTAGCGGTTCTTCAGAACGTAAACGCACACGGAGTTGGCTGTACGAACGTCTGATTGTTATTCGCTTTGTCGAGAGCATTCTTCAACGCCTCCTGGTAGCCTCGCCAGGAATCACCCGCCAATGCCGTCGCGTGTAGCGTGAGTTCCCCATTCGCCTCTAACATCAAGTCATTAACGGTCGCAAAACCAAGTCCGTTCGCGCTGTTTGTTCCGGGTGCGTAAACGAGAGCACCACCATTAACGAAGCCGGCTTCAACGTTGAGTTCCATCGCTGCAAGTTGGGCCGAAAGCATATAGGCCATGTTTGTAGCCGTCGCACCTAACAGCCAGTTCCTGAACGCGGTGTAATCGCATCCGAAGTTCATGCGGGTGCCGGCGGCATTGCGCAGATACAAGCCATTTAGAAGGGCCAACTCAGAACAAACCGACCCACCATCGTTCATCGTCGCTTGTCCGTTCCTATTGGACCAGAAGCCGAGAGTATGGCCGCCACCAGGTCCGAGACAGAGATTACCAAACTCGACGGTCTCTGTTTCACCTGCTTCAACGGTGACGTTCACAGGATTGGCCGTGGTGTGAATCCAGTTTGTCTCCGCAGCATCAAACTCGGAAACGACATAATCATCTGGAGCGACGATGACGCTCACGGGAGTGAAGCGAAACAGTTCCAGGTCGTCGATGATGCGGATTTTCCAACCGGTGATTGCTTGTCCGTCGTCATTAAGACCATTGGCATTCGCGTCGTAGAACTTGTTGACGTTGAGCGTTCCGTTTGCGGGAACGTCCGGTTTCACTTTGAAATTGTCGGTTTTGCCGGCTGAGAAATCTGAGTTCGGGCTAACCCAAACTTTGTATTCGCCACCGCCATTGGTGGTGTCGTCATAACCGGGAGTGCTGTCACTGGCTTTGATTACGACGGCTTCAAGTTGATAGCACAGGTCGAACTTGCCGTTGGTGACATGCAGAGGAGTTGGAGTTGCGCTTCCCACACTGGTTCCCAGCAAGGCGCCGCCTGGTTCAGTCACCTGAATGTAATAGAAACCATCGGCCAATCCGGCTGCGCCTTCGTGTGCTGGTCCACCATCAACATACACGTCGCTCTTGCTGTTAAAGATATTAATGTTGGTCCCATCGCAGCTCGATCCGGAGGTAAAGATCGCGCCGGTGTTGGGCGCCGCCATGTAGCTGGTGGTCGTCAAGAGCGAGACAATGGCGACAATGATGGAGGCGAGCGTGATAGCGCGACGCCAGTTCGAATTAATCTGTTGGGGGAGTAGGGATCTCAATTTTCTTCTCCTGATCAGAGGACGAGGCACGGCCATCTGGGGCGTACACGGTCGGTTTATGGTCCACTGCTTTCGACAGTTTTCCGCTAAGAACGGTCGCTTCATCTCGACCGCAATAATTCGGTGACATTACCTAAATAGGGGGAATGGAAACTGCTTTCCAGAGTACGAGCTCTTGAGACGGGGTAAGTTTTGAGCAAAGACAGTACGTAGTCCCTCCGCAGAAAGCATGCTTTTCCCTGAAACTTCTGAGGAGAAAACGACTAAAAGCCAGTAAAAGCCAAACTCTCACTAAGCCGAATAGTGCTGGGGATTTTCGGAGCGTGACCACCTCGAAGCAAAAGTCCTCAAGAGGATCTCAAAAAGTTATTAGAAAGTTCTCAGGTCACTCGTCTCGGAAACCAATTTCAAGAGTAAAAAGCCTGCGGAACACCAGATATTCTTCCGCAGATTTCATACGAATCTCTCACGGTTCAAAGGGTGACGGGTCTTATCTCCAGTTCTCAGAGAGAGACCTGCGAGTATCAATGATGATGATGATGGGCGAGGGTCGAAAAAGAATTTACCCATGTCGAACATGAAAGCGGACATGGGTCTTAAAAAGTGGTGCCCGCTAGTAGATTCGAACTACTGACCCCTCGCGTGTGAAGCGAGTGCTCTACCGCTGAGCCAAGCGGGCAAGTGTCTTTAGAATGAAGAGCTTACAGTCTTTGTTGGACCACCATGGCCAGACTGAAGTCTAATTAGTGCATGCATATTAAGTCATCTGTGCTCGCTCGCGCCAGCAATAGTGCAAACACTTCCGGTGCCGATATCGATCGTTATTGCTAAGGATTTCCCTTGTGCTGGAGATTGGGCACAGTGAGATAGAGTCTCATTTCAATCCCTCAATCAAAACTGCATCGCTAATCCATCGACCGCGAATGAAGGCCAAGTTAGTTCCTTCCGGCGACACGGCCAAATGTACGACTACTTCGTCGCCCAAATCACCGACGTGGCGCGGATTCTTTTCATCGAGCGACTGTTGCCAGAGGTAGTTTCGGGAACCGTTGGTAGCAATGTAGTAGAAACTTTTGTTGTCGGGAGCCCAGGCAATTATGCCACCACGGGATTCTTGATCGGCGAGATTGAAGATTTTCCAAATCTTTCGGCTTTCAAGTGACATCACGGCCAACCGGAGTCGATTGGCGCTCTCTTTAGAGCGGAAATAATAAGTAACGAACTGTCCATCGGGTGAGAACGCGAACGCACGTCCTGGAGCTGAAATCTGAGTCTCTTCGCCGCCGTCGGTTGAAACTCGCCAGAGCGTTTGCTGGAGCCCTGACTCAAAGTAAACCCATTTCCCATCAGGCGTGACAAACCTGACGTAGCCACCTACGCTCTTTGTGATTTGAATCTGATTGCTGCCATCAGCGTTCATTCGCCAGACTTGGTTTGAGCCGCTACGGTTTGAGGTGAGAAAAATGTAACGACCGTCGCGCGACCCGAGTGGAAGAATGTCAAAAAAGGGATTATTCGTCAGTTGCCGCTGCTCACTTCCATCTTGGTTGATTGTCCAAATGTCGCCGTCGTTAGCCTCGTAAACAAGCTTTCTGTCAGGCGCAAAAGCGAAGCCTGAGCGTGCCGTGGTGAGATTCTTTGGATTTTTTAGATCGTCCATTTTGGCCAGATACAAATGAAAGGTGTTGTAGCCGTAAGTGGCGACCATCTTAGCGGCGGCCTTGTCCAGACTGAGGCTGATGTAATCAGTCGCGTCGTTGGTTAAGGCTCGCACGGCTCCTGTTGTGGCTGAGACGAGCCAGATTCTCAGCCTGCCATCGTGATTCTCCCGGGCACTCAAGAGCAAAGCATAGCCGCCAGGAAGCCATTTCAAGTATTTGATTTCGAAGAAAGTGCGTGGTGAAATCTCGTTCTCAACGCCACTCGCGACATCAACATTCATCAGCCTAAAATCGCTGCCACCGTTCCACGATTGTCCGACAGCTACAGCAATTGACCTCCCATCGGGCGAGAATTGATTGTCGCTTATGCGTATTGGCCGTTTCCGAGTCAAGAGTTTTCGTTCGTTCTGACCGTTAGCGTCGATAACGATTAGTGAACAAAAATCATCGTCTTCATATTTGCAGCGAATGAACGAAAGCTGTTGATCATCGGGTGAGACGCTAATTAAGCCTTCCGTTTTTCCGACAATTTTCACTGGGATTCCGCCAAAAGTCATGACGCGGTAAATGGCCTGGTCGGTCTCTGGCCCGCGCGAGAAATAGAGTGAATTACCATCATGTGAAATTGCCAGACCGGAATACCTATCATCTGACGGAGGTACGATTTGGATATTTTCCGCAGTCTCGAGCTGTCGCAGCCAGATACTTTGTTTGTTTCCGGACTCGCTTGTGTAGGCAACATATTTGCCGTCCGGCGTGATCGCAGCGTGCGTTACACCAGTGCCAAACTTGTGGGACTTGAATGGAGTGGACAGAATCGGTACCGACGACGCCGAATAAGCATTTCTGCTTTGCGCAAACCATAAAGGAACGACAACTGAGGTGAGAACCAACGCCGTGATCGCAGCAATTGATAAATACGTCCTCTTTGGCGCCGGTTGTGAGCTGGTTTTGCTCAATTCGATTTCAGCCGTGAGGGGCGTCGGAGAATTCTCTTTGACTTCGGCAATAAAACGATAGCCCCGTCGGGCCACTGTTTCAATGAAGCGAGGCTGGCGCGCGTTATCTCCGAGCACCTTCCTCAGTTGTTGAATGTTCACAGTGAGGTTCGATTCTTCGACAAAAGTTTCGGGCCAGATCTGAC
>JBKPQV010000159.1:0-5506 GCA_046734235.1 Acidobacteriota bacterium | reverse complement strand
CGTGACGACACCGGAGGTTAACAGTCAATCAGCAACCGTTGTTTTTGAGACGAAAGTTAGAAACAGTGCGAACAATTCTCGTCCAGTGAATCTAACAACAATCGTTCAAGACGCGAGCGGCAGGGAAGTAGCCCGAGCAATTGAAAAAGGAGTGACCGCGAGAGACTCGCAAGCGAAGATTAGTCAAACACTAAAAGTCGCTTCGCCTATCCTTTGGTCGGACGAGCGTCCATATCTCTACAAGATTGTCTCCCAGTTAGAGCAGGGAGGCAGAGTCGTCGATCGTTACGAAACGCCGCTCGGCATTCGCACGTTTCGTTTCGACGTCGACAAAGGATTTTTCCTGAATGGAAAGCCAGTGAAGATACGTGGCGTTTGTAATCATCACGATCTGGGTTCGTTGGGTGCCGCAGTCAACACCCGTGCGATCGAGCGACAGTTGGAGTTGTTGAAAGCGATGGGCGTGAACAGTATCCGCACTTCACACAATCCACCAGCGCCCGAACTTCTGGATCTGGCTGACAAGATGGGTTTCATCGTGATGGACGAAGCCTTTGATATTTGGAAAATCCAGAAGACGAAATTTGATTACCACCTCGATTGGGACGAGTGGCACAAACGCGATCTGGAAGACATGGTGCTGCGCGATCGAAATCATCCCAGCGTCATCATCTGGAGTATCGGCAACGAAGTGATGGAGCAGTGGAATAAGAATCCAGCGGGTGGCACGATCAGCAGAGAGTTAGTCGCCATCGTTAAAAATCTCGACCGGACTCGTCCGATCACTTCTGCAACCAATGGTGTAAGCGTGGATAACAAGGTGATTACTGAAGGCGATCTGGATCTTGTCGGCACAAACTACCACCACGCCGAATTCTCTGAGTTTACAAAGATGTTTCCTGGTCGTCCGATCATCGGTGCCGAAACGAATTCTTCTGTTCATACGCGCGGCAGCTACACCATGCCGTCTGATGAGATTCGACGCTGGCCCAGGAAACAGGAAGATATTCTTAAGCTTGGGCCGACTTACGAGTGTTCTGCGTACGACAATTCGACTGCTCCCTGGGGCGCAGGACATGAAGAGATGTGGAAGCTCGTTAAGAAACACGATTGGTTCGCAGGCATGTATATCTGGACTGGCTGGGATTATCTCGGCGAGCCGACGCCGTTTCCGTGGCCGGCCGTTAGTTCGTACTTTGGCATTATTGACCTGGCAGGTTTTCCCAAAGATGCGTACTACTTTTATCAGAGTGAATGGACCAGCACGCCGGTGTTACACATCTTCCCGCACTGGAACTGGAAACAGGGCGAGAAAGTTGATGTAGTTGCGTACTTCAACAACGCCGATGAGGTCGAATTGTTTCTGAACGGCCGGTCACAGGGTGCAAAACGAAAGCAAGGCGATGACATGCACGTGTTCTGGCGGCTTGAGTTTGAGCCTGGTGTGTTGAAGGCCGTCTCGCGAAGGAACGGCCACGCGATTCTGACCAAGGAAGTGAGAACAGCGGAAGCGCCCGCGAAAATCGTTTTGACTGCTGACCGGCAATCAATCAAAGCCGATGGAGAGGATCTCTCATTCGTGACGATAAAGATTGTCGACAAGAATGGCACGCTCGTGCCGGCGGCTGACAACCTCATTAAGTTCGAGGTAACCGGACCTGGATCGATTGTTGGTGTTGATAACGGTAACCAGATCAGCCATGAGTTGTTCAAAGCAAATCAGCGCAAGGCATTTCACGGAATGGCGCTGGCGATCGTTCAGGCGAAACAAAGACCTGGCCGGATCCTCTTGAAAGCGAGTTCGGCTGGGTTGGCTCCCACATCAGTTGTCATCAACGCTCGTTAGTCTGTATCTGAACCGTGAATATCCCAATGCAGATCTATAGTTCCCTCACTGATCTCAACCAGAGAAGGAGAGAAGCCAGCCGATTTCCACAAGCCACGTCACCAGCGAGCTGAAGTCGGCGGCTTTGCTCCCGTTCTGTAATTGGCTTCTACGGAACGACTTTGATGACTCCTGCCATGTCATCACTGTCCGCCGGAGAATTGCAGTTAGGTTTCCCTCCATGAACCCCGCAGTGATAACCGAATGTTCCCACCGTATTAAACGTCCGGGTGATGGGTTGCGTAATTTGTGGTGAATCGAATGAAGCATCGAGGTTACCGCAGCCATTCCCCACACTTGAAGTATCGTGTGCGAGCTTGTGATTTCCCACCGCGGTAAAGGTAATTGTTCCGCCCACCTTGATGGTTGTTACATTCTTGCCACTCACTGAATCCGTCCAAACAAAATTAGTTCCTTTCACTGCACCAGTAGTTGGAGCAGTTGGACCGCTGGGACTTGGTGAACCTGGCGCAACTGTAGCTGTGGCAGTGACGGTAGGTGCGGGACTAGCGGTGGTTGCTGTCGGCGAACTGGTCGCGTTTGACGCATTGTTCTGGTTTGTAGTTGTGCACGCGGAAACGCCAAGCAGCAACGCCGTTATAACGACTAATCCGAAAACTCTCAACATTGTCATTCCTCCTTTGGAATCCAGATCCATTTTGATCTAGTCAAGTAAATCGTCGTCATGCAATTTGATCACGCGCCCTCAGTGATGAGTGGGAGGGTGATCCTGACAACCCGTCGGGTATTTCTTTCGTGGCACAATGCGAACGAGTTGCATCATGCCGCGGTCTTCATGGGCCAAGATGTGACAGTGAAGTACGAACGTGCCGTTAAAGTCCGGATACTTCTGTCGTATTGTTACCGTTCCTGGGATTATGTTCGTGCCGTCGATCTTCGCGGGAGGTATGGCGATTACGTCCTGCCAGATGAAGTTGCCTCCCGGAGTGTAAAGCGGTTTGGGCTGCGTTGGGGAAAACATCTCGATTATTTGAAACGGATTGATGTGGATGTGGAAGGGGTGAGCGATCTCTGTGGTGTAGTTCTTCAACACCCAATCCTGCAACCCGTCTTGTGGCATACACTGATCCACTATCAGACCGGTCTCCGCAAACTGCTTGTTATTGATCATGAAGTGGGGCGGATCGGGGTTTGGTCCCGTCGCGGTCCTGCCAGGCTCCCATTGAAATTTCACCGGTGAGCCGGGATTCTTGATGTCGTAAGGACCAGGCTTCGGCAAATCCTGAAGGAACTTCGGGATTTCCACCCAAGGGAAAGGCAAAGGCAGGTCTGGAGATGCAGCCTCACCAGTAACGTTGACATAGAATAATGTCGTGCCAGCTGACTTGAAAGCGACAGGCGTAGCTGTTGGCCTCGCAGGCGCTTTAACTAAAAGATCAGCGCGGTTTCCAGCTGCCAGGATCAGCCCGTTTGGCTTGGGGTCGTCGCTCGGCGGAGGTACGGTACCGTTCGGCACTCTGCCGTTAAGAAAAGGCTGATTGACGTAGTTCAGCGGACTGAACTGCACACCATCCTGGGCTGTCTGAACAAAGTCGAATTCGGAAGTGCCGAAGACTCCAGTCTGGAAACTGCCGGTGTTAATAACTCCAGAGCCGTTTCCCTGGGTGGCGTTTATTAAACGCCATAATTGGACTTCTCCAGGCTTCATTGTGATCGTCGGTGTCAGTCGCCCGTTCACCAGAACTTGATTGCTTCCCCTTCCGGCCCGGCGGTTTGGGCGTTCGAGGTTCTGCGTCGGATCGTATTGCTGGAAGATCAATATCTTCTCGTGGTCACCGTACGTGTCTCCCCAGTTGAGTTTCCTGCGAATGAAATGGTCGTATCCGCCTTCCTGGTTTGATTCGATGATCAATGCGCCGGCAAGACCGTTGCGAATGTGAAGCGACGTGGAGCCGTGCTTATGCGCATGGTACCAATGTGTTCCTGGCGCCTGGCCTGCCCCGTATCTTCCTGTGGCATAGTCAGGGAGGTCGAAGAAGTTTGGGAATGCGCCGATAAAGTACTGGGGCCACAGTCCTTTGGCGATACGTTCCTGGTTTTCCTTCAACATCGGTTCAGGTGTTGGCAATTCATTTGCGCGAGCCTCATTGGCTTGTTCAATATCTCGCTGTCTTACCAACTCCAACTGGGCATCGCGAAATTCTTTCGGCAAGTCGTTCCAGGTTTGGGGAATCGTGCCACTGTCGAAAATCTTATTGAAGATCGGCATCCAATCGCGCTGAGTATGGTCTGGCAACACCTGTACAAGAACGTTATCACCCACACCATCGGGACTGGTATGCGTGCCATGGTAGTGAATGTTTGCCGTAGTGGAACCGTGAAAGCAGTTTGGGTAAATGTCACTGGCGGGATATGGAAACTTACCATTGGCATCCGGGAGACCTGACTTATCGCAGCCGAGACTCGAAAACGGCGGTGGGGGTGGTTTGTCGCGACCCGTGACATAAGTGAAGGGAAACATATTCCTATCAGTTTTGTTTAGGAACGCGATCTGTATCTGGTCTCCAACTCGAGCGCGCAGTGTTGGACCTGGACTAAGAGTACCGGCCGGGACTTTGGGCTCAGCGTTTCGGCCTCGAAACTGGCGCAGCTGCTCTCTTCCAACATTTGGAATCAGAAATTCGTTATCTATAAGTTCTATGATCTCCCTCAGTCTTTTTTTCGCAGCGTCGGAACGAATCTCTGGTGGATTGACAAAACGTGGGCTGTTCAGTTGCGCCGACGCCTCCGGAGTTACAAACGACATTCTTAGTGCTACTGCGAATAGGACCATAGCTACGAGCAAGAAAACATTGCCAATGAACTTTTTCATATGAACCTTCCCTTCGTGGATGAGCACTTAGGTGACGATCATCGAGTACGGAACCTGCTGTAGGTTCTTGCCCATGTCATCATTCACTTCGAACGTGAATTGATAGGTCCCGGATACTGTAGGAGTGCCCTTCACAGAAATTCCGGTGTTGTCCGCTGTGGGAACCAACTGTAAACCTGGTCCAATTCCAGAACCGTTTTGTATTACATTGCCGGCGCCATCAAGAATTTGGAACACTTCGTTTGAGATTTGATAGGGCGACTTTCCACCCTTTACGACTCGTTGCTGAACAATCGGTTGACCGGTCGTTGCCTGGCCCAGATCAGTAACGTCTTCGGCGAGCGGCCTGAAGATGTTGATAATTCCTTGCTCATTCGGATGGAGATTACAGCCGTAAGGCGACACGGGATGACATTGGCTGGAGGGCGCCGACGGCGCTGGTCCAAGAGGATTTGCAGCGATCGTAGGGAAATGTGAATCAACGGGATCCAAATTAATAAAGAATACCGTCTCGGTATTGTCTACAGAGACCGTGTCGAAGTTCACATTTCCGCTTGAGTCTCGCGTGATTTTGATTCGTTTCATGGACAGTCCTTTCGCGTCCAATCCACTTTTGAGGATTCAGCGCAAAGTTAGGTTGTGGAAACGAGAGTGAGCACTTGAGTTGTTCGGCGAGGTAACTGGTTTTAAAGCGGCCGAAGCCTATCACCGTTTCATCGATTTGTGAATAGGTTTTTCCAGGCTGTAACTAGAAACTGAATTTTACAGCTAGCTGAAAAATCCTCGCG
>JBKPQV010000158.1:0-5804 GCA_046734235.1 Acidobacteriota bacterium | reverse complement strand
AAGTAGTTGACGTCGACGTCTTGCTTGACGAAGAAGCTTCTGTAGAACAGTTGTTTCAGGGCTCATGGAAGTACTCCCTAACTGTTAAAGATACTAACCAACCATTTTCACGACCTTGGTTCGCCGCGCTATCACCGATTCGATTAACAACAGCAGTAGCGCTACCAACAATAATGACCACCAGACTCTTTGACGCCCTTCTAATTCTTCGTTTCCGAGCTTGCGTTCAGCTTCAAAGCTTTCAGCATTTCCGGCTCCGCCCGTTACCCCAGCAGCAAACTGCGCGAAGTCTAGTTTGGTAAAATCGCCTTCGTTACCATCAATATCAACAGCAACAAACTCTGGTTTCGCACTGTACCGAAGTCTGTAAAAGCCAGGCTCACGGCCTGTTATCAGGAGATCACCCGCGGGAGTGAGTCGATTTTCAGTGAGTCTAGTACCTCCAGGTGTATCTACTGCGGGAACGTTTCCCTGTGGTTCTTTCGCGACAGTAAAGGTTTGCCCAAGTGAATACCACGCACTCTCCTGTCGCGAACCAGCATAGCGAACCATTTGATGTACAAAAGGTAAATAAAGCGGCGTCAAAGGGAGGTCGTTCCAACTTGGACCAAGCGATGAAGTAAAGAGCAACACGCGTCCATTACCTGTGCGTGACTCGAGCAAAGCCGGGCTGCCGTCTTCAAACCGCGCAAGCACGCTTGCATTTTGCGACGGTTGCGATCGGAAATAACCGATGACGTGGGCTGCCGCCAGCCGGCCACTCTGTTGGAACACTTCAAAGATTGGATGGTCAAATTTCACATCGCTAATTGCGACGGTTTCGCCAGCTTTAGTTTGCACCGATTCAGTGAGGGTCGCGGGCATGACTTGCTGCAAGCCATTACTGAAGCTCGAGAGCTCTGTGCGTGGGCCAGTAGCGACAATCAACTCGCCGCCACTTGAAACAAATTTTGCCAGGCTATCTGACAGTGCCGGTGACACTGAACCAGCGTCGTTCAGTATCACGAGGGCGTACTCGGAAATGCTGGTAGGATCCACCGATCCGGAAGTTTTTAGAGTAAAAGCAAAAGGTAGATCATCGTTGGTAGTCAATGCGCTTTGCAGATGCAGACTATCGCTGTGACCACGAGTGGAACTTTCTATGATGAGCGCTTTTGCCGGCACCTCACGTTTTAGCGTGAAGTAGAAATGGTTATCTGAAGGAAAGTCTGCTGAATTCAATTCAATCGCACAACGGTTGGCGCCATCGTTTAGGTTGAAACCAGTGAACTCAACGACTTTAGTGTCCCGGCTATTCAGGCTGATCTCCCGCTTTTCAACGGTCTGGTCATTGATCTGAAAATCAAGCTGAAGTCGATCCTTGGCGGAGTCGCTAAAGTTGGTAACGTGAACTGCGAGATTGTCCAGGTATTTTTGTCCAAAAACAGTGCTGCGCGCTTCGACATTGGTAACGGCAACGTTGGCGACTGGTGTGGTTCCTCCCACGTCGATTGTGGTTAGATGAGTATCGTTTGCAAGTTTGAAGGTCGCTTTTGAGAGGTTCCAGCCGGTTGATTGAAAGTCGGAGATCATTACTATCCGCTTAGGACCCGAGGTTTTTAGTTCGGATATCAACGACTCGGCGCCACGGAGTGCCTGCTCGTAATCTGTTCCTTCCCATCCAGCGGCGAGGCTTCTGAGTCCCGTTCGCACGCGATTTTTTTCCGCAACAAATCGGTTGATGACGGTGTAGCGTTTGTCGAAGCTCATTAAGGCAATCTGTTCATTGTTTGCTGCGTCGTCGATCGCCAGTTCCGCCTTCTTTTGAGCATCAGCAAACAATTGATCGCGTTTCATGCTGAGCGAGTCGTCGATGAGGATGACAGTTGCTCCGGCACCACTTGTGGTTTTGGCCGCACTTCGTCCGCTGAAAAATGGGCGCGCGAATGCAATTACGATCAAAATGATTGCAAGGCAGCGGATGATCATCAGCAGGAGGTTTTGAATTGTGCGTCGACGAATAGTGCGCTGGGGAACCTGGCGTACGAACACCAATGCTGGGAACTGGATTTTGCGCGCTCGCGTGCGCCGCACAAGGTGCACCAGTATCGGCGCTGCCAGAGCAGCGGCACCCAAAAGAAATAATGGAGTCAGGAAAGACATTGGTTATTTCAGATTTCAGATTTCAGATTGTGTTTTCAGACACCATTCCTGCACCCTCAAGACGAAATCTGAAATCTACAATCTGAAATCTACAATCTGAAATCAACAATTCATTCTCCCGCAGCAACAACTAGAACTACTTTCTGCTTCGTCGAGACAGGAACGAAAACAATGCATAGTCCAGTGGCTGCTTCGTGGTTATGAGTTCATAGTCCACGTGGTTAGCTGCGGCGCATTCGCGCATATCTTCAACGTGGCGACGCATTCGTGCCCGGTAGCCAATCATTACAACATCGGGAAGTACCGGCATTTGTTCCTGGGTCTCAGCATCTTCGAGTAACAGCACTGGATCATCGAAATTGAAGTCCAACTCATTTTGATCAAGGACCTGAAATGCAACCAGATCGTGCCCTTTAAAACGAAGGTGCTGAAATGCGTCCTTAAGTTGGTCTGTTTCATCGTAGAAATCTGAGATGATCACGACAATTCCGCGTCGAGTTAAGATCTCTGCCAGTTGATGAAGAGAGTCCGCAAGTTTGGTCTCGCCTCCAGCTTGGAGTTTCGAAAGATGTCCAAAAATTGTTCGCATGTGGCCGGTTCGATTTCGCGTCGGCACATGTGTATGGACCTTTTGATCAAACGCCACGAGTCCAACCGAGTCTTGCTGCCGATTCAACAAATACGCTATCGATGCGGAAAGGAATTGTGCATATTGAAGTTTGGTGACCGAGCCGGTGCTCGAGTAGTTCATTGAGGCACTAGTGTCGATCAACAGATGGCACTGCGTATTGGTGTCGGCGCGATACTTCTTGATGAAATAGCGATCGGTCCGACCAAGAAGTCGCCAGTCAAGGTATCGAAGATCATCACCCTGGTTGTATTGGCGATACTCGGTAAACTCGGTTGAGAAGCCCGTGAAAGGTGAACGATGGAGTCCCGACATGAATCCCTCGACAACAGCGCGGGCGAGTAGTTCGAGTGATCCTATGCGAGCCAGAAGCTCTGGGTCGAGAAAGCGCGCAGGCGTAAACGAAGTGGTAGGTGGGGAGGGAACGTCAACGGGGGATTGGGATTCCTTTTTGCGTCTAGCCCAGATCATTTCTCATTTCTCATTTTCCATTTGTCATTTGTCATTTGTCATTTGTCATCTTGATTTACTGATTCCGATGGTTTCAATTGTAAGCAGCCAATCCACATGACAAATGGAAAATGTCAAATGGAAAATGACAAATAGATCCTTATAGTCCACTCTTTGGTTCAGGCACCGCATTTATCAATTGTTGGATTACCTGATCCGAGTCAACCTTTTCCGCTTCGGCCTGGAAGTTAAGCAGTACACGGTGTCGCAGTACCGCGGGTGCAACAGCGCGCACGTCTTCGCACGACACGTTGTATCGTCCGTGCAGGATCGCGCGTGCCTTACCTCCAAAAATTAAGAACTGAGAAGCTCTCAGTGAACCGCCCCAGGTTACCCACTTGTTAATAAAGTCGGGTGCCGCTGGCGTATTTGGCCTGCTGGCATTAACGAGGCGCACTGCATACCTCGATACAGTATCCGAAGCCGGGACCTGCTTAACCAGTCGTTGAAACTCAATGATTTCGTTGGCATTCATCACCTGTTCGAATTCGAAATCCTGGGGTGAAGTTGTTTGCTTGACGACAGCAACCTCCTGCTCTTCCGGCAGGTAGCCAATCTTTACCATGAACATGAAGCGATCGAGCTGAGCCTCAGGTAGCGGATAAGTGCCTTCCATTTCAATGGGATTCTGCGTGGCAAGCACATGAAATGGTCGGGGTAGGTCGTAACTTACACCCTGCACAGTAACGCGACCTTCTTGCATTGCCTCAAGCAAAGCCGCCTGAGTTTTTGGCGGCGTGCGGTTAATCTCATCGGCCAGAACAATGTTGGCGAAGATTGGACCACGAATGAATTGCAGAGCGCGTCGTCCGGTGGCTCGATCTTCTTCGATGATCTCCGTCCCAGTAATATCAGCAGGCATCAGGTCAGGCGTGAACTGAATCCGCTTAAATGAGAGATCAAGCACGCTGGAAATCGTTCGCACCAGCAAAGTTTTCGCAAGGCCCGGTACACCAGTAATAATTGAGTGACCACCAACGAAGAGAGACAACAACACCTGCTCCACTACGTCGTCCTGTCCGATTATCGCCTTTCGGATTTCTCGCAGCAGAAGTTCCCGCGCGGAACCGAGTTTGTCGAGTAGTTGCTCGTCGTTGATTGTTAATTGCTCAGCCGCCATGTGTGATGCGTTCCTCTCACCCTCTGAAAATTTCAGATTTCAAATTTCAGATTTCAGATTTCCGATCCCGAGCTTGATTCTCCTTCAAATCTGAAATCTGCAGTCTTAAATCTGAAATCTCTACTGTCCCACGATCTTTAACAACAGCTCCTGTGCTTTCTCATAGCGGGGCGCAGCTTCCAGCGCGCGTAATACCGACTTCTTAGCTTCTGGCCGGCGACCCAGTTCGAAGTAAGCACTGGCGACGTTGAAGTTTGCCTCTGCGATATTCGGTGGCTGCAAAGCCAGTGTTACCTGAAATTCAGCAAGTGCCCTTGCATATTCTTTTGTTTCCACACTCAATTCGCCAGCGCGTGTATGGAGGCCGTAATCAAATGGCGCCACATAAAAGCTGGCCCGTAATGCTTCGAGAGCTCGAACCTTATCGCCAAGGCTCAAACGCAGTCGCGACAAATTCTTCA
Source organism: Acidobacteriota bacterium (assembly GCA_046734235.1). Lineage (GTDB taxonomy): Bacteria > Acidobacteriota > Blastocatellia > Pyrinomonadales > Pyrinomonadaceae > PSRF01. Next base: position 943 of record JBKPQV010000158.1, on the reverse strand, counting down.
TCGCTTCATGGTTGTTCTCGTCAACTTTCAATAGCAACTCCAGCGTTTCCGCCGCGCCGGTTAGATCCCCTTTTTTCTCATACAGTTTAGCTAACGAATCATACGCATTACCCTCGCCTGTGTGGTAAGGAAACAGCTCAATGGCTCGTTTATAGTGACCAACCGCACCTATAAAGTCACCATCTGCAGCTGCAATATCGCCGGCCCGCAAATGCAGCGCAAATGTGTCGTCAGTTACCAGGTGCTTCAGGACTTCTTCTTTTGACATTGAAGCTGCGGCATTGGGTTCGGTTTTCAGCGCATCAATCAATGGTTTTGCCTTCGTTTGCACGTAAGCAGAGAACTCGCGATCAAAATCGCTCTCACTAAGTTTAAGAGCTTCGCGCAGCACCGCAGGGGTTTGTGCTTTGTCGCGATACATCGCAAGCATCTTGAGGATTGCGTCAAAGCCAAAACGATCGACAATGAACTCGCAAACTTGCGAAGCTTCGAAATAAGCGATCGGAATGTCCTGTGGACTACTTGGTCTTTGAAAACCAGCATCCAAATCGGCAATCTTGAACCACTTCCCATCTTTGAAGGAGCGAACAAAAAGTGGATTCCAATCGTCACCCCAACCTGGCCGCGCACGACGTTCCTCGTAGACTGAAAGACCTTCTGAAAACCAGCGCGGAATGCGATAGTCCGTCATTTGCAAAGTGATTACGTGGGTGTATTCATGCCAGAGCGTGCTGCCCCAATTAAACTCACCAACGTTTCGCGCGGACGGGGAGTCCTGGGCGATCACTGGACCAAAACACACTCCCAGAGCGCCGAGCCCGGGAAGTCCCAAAGTGCGTACCGCAAAGTCTTCATGATTCTGAAAAATTTCGATCGTGATGGGTCCCTTCGGAGTAAAGTGATATTTAGATGTAAGTTTGCTTGATGCTTCCTCGATCAGGTC
>JBKPQV010000157.1:0-3248 GCA_046734235.1 Acidobacteriota bacterium | reverse complement strand
AAGACCGCCGACAGCATCAACAGTGAAAGTAAAACATAAGGTATCGTCGCCCAAATAATATATTTGGGGATCAGGAGACCTCTCAAGCTGAAGTTACGCTTTAACAAATCGTATTTTCTATTGAGCGAACGTAGGTCTGATTCTTGGTAAGCGCTCCAATACCCTTCCAATGATTTGATGAGTCAGTTCCGCAAGTTCTTGTTTCGTATTTACCGGTACATCGCGCGCGCTCTCTGCGAACTTAGCAGGCGAAAGCTTTTCAGTGGTTCGTAAGTGCGCATGAAGACGTTTGGAGACTGCGCCACCTCTTCCATTACTACAAGAGCGACAGCGCAAGCCAAAGTCTGATGAAATGAAAATGGTTTCCTCCGTGCCAAAGCTACGATGACAATCGGCACAATTCTTTAGATCTGGCAGGAAGCCTTCAATCTTCAAGAGCCAAACTTCGAAGTAACGAAGGACCGATTGCAGGTCTTCGGGAGATTCGCTAATCGCTTCGAAGCAAGCATTCGCCATTCGGAAAAGTAGGTCGTTAGCTTGATGAGGCGGTGAAAATTCAATCAATAGATCACCGAGATATGCGAGGCCGGTAACAACAGCCGGATCGGATGAGAGGTTAAAGTGTGACTTTAAGATTTCCGTCTGCCGAATCGAGACCAACTCTCGGTTCTCTTTTTCGTAGTAGGAAAGTTGAACATGGGTAAATGGCTCAAGCGAAGCGCCGAATCGGTTGCGAAGCTTTCGACAGCCTTTCGCAACTCCTCGCACCAAGCCGGCAGACTTCGTTAACGACACTACAATCTTGTCCGCTTCGGCCAGGTTATACGTACGGAGGATTAACGCTTCGGTGTCGACTACAGCCATTTTGGGGTCACGGTATGAAGTAAAGGACCCAACCGAGAACCAACCCTATCACCATAAACTCCGCGAATACTTTAAGACCATACAAGCAGCGTTCGCGCGGAGTATCTTTAGCGACTACACCAAACACAATCGACGCCAATACCGCAAACACGGTCATCACGAGGAAATGTCTCACGGTCTCCTCCCAGCGGCGATATCAAAGGCGTCAAGCATATTCAGATAATTCAGCAGGCCCGCAATTAGTAGGAAAGTATTGCCATATTCATAAGTAGCACGAGCAGCTTGCACCAGATCATCTGTAAATCCGATATTCAAAAATAATGAACCCAAGTAGAGCACACCTGATCCGAGATTCGCGATCATCGGGGGAACTTGAAGCAGTGCCGACGACCCTTGTCCTGTCGTCATGCTAAACATGTGGCCGCCCATCGCCATACCAACGAAGAAACAAAACCAAACGGAGCCTCCCATCAGCGCAGCTCGACCCCAGCGACGAAGCATCACATGACCTAGTCCCGGTATAAACCAAGCCGCAGCTGCTGTCCCCCATGCGATTGGGGGCGCTTGCTGAACTCGCTCTATTGCTTTCTCACTCTTTACCAAACCGTTTCCTCCAACTTCCTAATCTGAAGCTTCACCTTAACACCCAATATCCTAAAGGAAAAACCTCATCGACTACCTGAGCCGTCGGCGTGGCGACGTCTAATGCCTTACATTAACGAAGTCCTTCGCTTCGAGTTTCAGTAAAGCAAGTACCCCTGCCGAATCTCGAGAAACTCTTTAAGTGGTTGCTGCCAGCTTTCAACGATAGCCGCTAGATCGGCTCCGCTCTCAAACGCTCTTCTAATCTTGTCCGTACCACTAATCACATCAAATGGGTTCTTATCGAAAACATATTCGTACGGTGGTTCCTTCCAAAGAAAATGATCGGGATACATATCGTAAGCTGTCTTCACCATCGCCACTCCGGCACCAACCGGCTCGAAGGTATCGCGATTCACTACGTGAATCTGAACCCCACCGCAACTAACACCTCCATGCTTTTGAAAGGTTGGCTGGAATACGCAAGCTCGGTAATAGACGCCATCAAATCCAAGTCTATTCAAACGATCAGCGTAAGCATCCGGATCAATATACGGTGCGCCAATTAGCTCGAAAGGTCGAGTAGTTCCCCGCCCTTCTGATAACTGTGTTCCCTCGAAATGAACTGTTCCAGGGAAAACGGTGGCGGCGTCTACAGTGGGCATGTTTGGTGAGGGTAATACCCACGGCGAATCGGTTTCGTCAAGCCACAGCTCCCTGCGCCAACCACCCATCGTTACTACATCTAAATCACATCCGATACTAAAGTGTTGGTTGAAGAGTAAGGCTAATTCACCAGGAGTCATTCCGTGGCGAGTTGGCGTTGGGAACTGTCCTACGAACGAAGCGAATTCTGACTCTAGAACATTGCCTGACACATCCTTCCCGTTAATAGGATTCGGCCGGTCACAAACGACAACCCGCTTTCCATACTTGCGTGCGGCTCTCATGCAGTTTGCCATGGTGTAAACAAACGTATAGATGCGACAACCCACATCCTGCATGTCAAAGACCAAAACATCTACATCGCGCAGCATGTCCTCAGTCGGCTCCCGAGTTTCGCTATAAAGCGAATAAACCGGCAAACCAGTTTTCTTATCGACAGAGTGATCAGTCTCGATCATGTTGTCCTGGACATCTCCGCGAATACCATGCTGTGGCCCGAACAGAGCGCGCAGATCTATTTCCGGATGTTGGTTAAGGAGGTCCGCAGCGTGTTCATATCCATGGTTTACTGAAGCCTGATTACAAATCAGCCCAACCCTGGAGCCGCGAACAAGATCCAGAGTACCTTCAAGTAATTTCTCAAGTCCGAGCGAAATTGATTGCTTATTCGTTAAAGTGTTCAAGGTTTGATTCGACCATTCTAAAGTTAAAGACATACATTAACTCCGGACTACCCGCATAACACCGAGCCGCCATTCACATTCAGAACTTCACCAGTTATGTACGAAGCCCAATTGGAGCAAAGAAAAACTATCGGAGTCGCCAATTCTTCTGGTAGACCTACACGCCGTAATGGAATTGTTTGGAGTATTCCCTGAAGTCGGTCTTTATCGGCAAAGACCCCGACATTCATGTCGGTTTCCACCCAGCCTGGCGCTACACAATTTACATTGATGCCAAATGGGGCCAATTCTGGCGCCAGGGACTTTGTAAAAGATATCTGCCCTCCTTTAGACGCAGCATAGTTGGAAACGTTGGCCTCACCCCGCTGCCCCGCAGTTGAACTCACAATTATGATACGACCAAACTTCTGCTTCTTCATCACCGGCACCGCAGCGCGACAAACAGTCCAAGTG
>JBKPQV010000156.1:0-6658 GCA_046734235.1 Acidobacteriota bacterium | reverse complement strand
TCACAAGCCTCCATTAATTGAATTTTGGGTGAACTTAGCTGCGCATTCTATTGCTGAGCGACCTGGACCGCAATGTTGTAATGCGTCAAATGACTGTTTCCGACATGCTTCAGCTTGTCGGGCGCGGAAGATCCCGCGGGTTGATTAAGGGAAACCGACAAGCTAAAGAGGCTTTTGCACTTCGGACACACGCCGCGTCGCCCTTTCGCGCACTCACCAACCCGCCGCTATTTACTGTTGACAGTAAATACTGTCTAAAGTATTATGCCGCTACCATGGGACAAAGGGTGCTGGGTGAAAGAGGAAAGAAGTATGTCGGGTTGCCGGAGTTTGCGCGGGTAAGTGCGCAAATACTCGCGGAGATGGACCTGGAACAGCAACGCGGAACCGTGACGACTCTCCCCGATGAACGGACCATTCGCTTTTATCTGGCGGAGGGGTTGATCCAGGCGCCTGAAGAAAAACAGGGAACGGCTTCGGTATTTGGTTACCTGAATCTGTTGCAGCTGCTGACGATCAAGAAACTACAAGCGGAACATTTGCCGATTCGGAAGATTCGCGAGTTAGTAGCGGGAAAGAGTGAGGAGGAACTCGAAACGCTACTAGGCATCAGTGGCACTTCGAAGAAAAAGACACGCGAGCAAGAAGCAAAACAATATCTCGAGTCGTTGTTGGCGCCGTCGATGAGCCGAGCCCAGAAGTCAAGTTCCAGACCACGACAGGTGGCCCCTGCGGCACCGTTTATAGACCTTGAGGAAAAAGCAGCTGCGGGTTCATTTGAAGAGGCTGGACAGGCAACGGCAGCAGAGCAATCGTGGCAACGAGTTGAAATTGAACCGGGGTTGGAGTTGCACATTCGGTCTGATTACACGCCACCGACGACGAGTGCGAAAAGCAAAGGTTTGGCAGACAAGATTCGGGGTGTGATCGGTCGGTACTGGAAATGAGAACGAGGGCGACGAAATTTTAGTAAGGAGATATACGAATGACGCAGGAATACCCGAAGGTTGAGTGTTTTACGAAACGAGAGAAATTGGAGGCAGGGCGCGAGCAAACTGTCGATGTACTAATTCGAATTACCCCGCCGGCGCCGAATTTGGATGCGAGTCGTCGTCCTAATTGGAAAGGTCGTCCCGATCTAAATCTCAGTTTGGTTCTGGATCGCTCCGGTTCGATGGAAGGCGAAAAGATGATACGCGCACGCGATGCGGCAATGTTTTGCGTGGATCAGATGTTACCAACGGATCGTTTGAGTGTAGTTACATTTGACGATCGCATCGATGTGTTGTTTCCGAGTGAACCGGTCACGAATAAGCCTCTGCTGAAAGATTTGATCTCGCGGGTTGCTGCGCGCGGCTCGACAGCATTGCATGAAGCGTGGGTGCGCGGCGGAATAACTGTCACCGAGCAAATGTTGGATCAAGGCATCAACCGGGTGATCCTTGTAACCGATGGACTCGCCAATATTGGCATCACCAATACTGATGAGATCGTGGGCCAGGCGATGGGTCTGTACCAACGTGGTGTGAGTACATCGACGATTGGGATCGGCGCCGACTTCAATGAAGACCTGCTCATGCCGATGGCCCAATCTGGCGGTGGCAACGCCTGGCACGTGGTTGAGCCGGAAGACATGCAACACATATTTCAGGTTGAACTGGAAGGTCTGATTCTGCAATTTGCGCACACAGTTTCGCTCGGGTTAATTCCGGCGGATGGAGTTCGAGTCGTTGACCTTCTTAACGACTTTGAGTTGACGGAGACTGGCCGGTATCGACTGCCGAATATGCAAGGTGGGTCACCGCTCGACATCGTTGTGCAATTGAAGATCGATGCGCAGGAAGTGGGTACCGAGATGCGTTTGCTTGACTTGCGACTTGGCTTTACCCCGCAAGACGCACGGAACGCAGAAGTGTTGAAACAAGCACACACGGTCCGGTTTGTAACGCAGCCGGAATTTGAGCGTCTCGCTGAAAACCCGGAGGTGGTTAAGGCGGTGCAGTTTTTGATGAATGCGCGAGCGCGAAACGAAGCGATGCGACGCATGGATCACGGCGATTACTTTGGCGCTGAATCGGTGCTTTTCGAAGCCGCACGAAACACTGAACTCGCATGTATGAGTTTCGCGCCAATGGCTTCGGTAATAGATGAGTGTGCGGCATTAGAGGCAGAAGCCAGCTCGCTGAAGGATAGGCTGAAGGATAAATTTAGTCGCAAGAAGTTGGCGTATGCGGCTTATAGTCGGAAGACTGGGAAGTAAGATTCTCCGAGCCTGAGTGTCCGATGAATAGGGATAGGACCTATAAGACCTATAGGACCAATAATAGGTCTCATAGGTCAAATAGGTCCCATTCCTATTTATCGGACACTCAGGCACAGAGACACAGAGGCTGAAAATGATTTACGATTCCTCACGTGATAACTTCTTCAACACGCACAGCACAATTCCATTACGCAATTCGTAACATCGTTACCTCCGCTGAAGCCCTTGAACGATCCGGGCGACCGGTCATCTACCTGAACATCGGTGACCCGCAGGTCTTTGATTTTCATCCGCCAGATGAAATCGTCGAAGTTGTTCAGCGTGCACTAAAGGAGAGTTTTACCGGATACGCGCATTCGACCGGCTTGCCTGAAGCAAAACTCTCCATCGCAAATTTCGCTTCCCATCTCGGTGCACTCACAACTCCGAACGATGTGATCGTCACAAGCGGTGCATCAGAAGCCGCCGATCTTGTGATGACCGCACTTCTAAACGAAGGCGACGAGGCGTTGCTGCCTGCTCCAGGCTACCCGATCTATCCGGCAATCATGGCGAAGCTCGGAGCTGTCGCACGCTACTACCATTTGGACCAGGCGAACGATTGGCAACCCTCTGTCGACGAGATAGCCTCACTGATCAATGAACGCACAAGGGCAATCATTCTCATAAATCCAAACAACCCAACGGGATCTATAACGCCGGATGTGACAACGCGACGAATTCTTTCATTAGCCGCGGAACATGAACTCGTAGTCATCTCCGATGAAGTCTACCGGGAGTTGTGCTTCGTCGAGCCACCAACATCTGCGTCGGTTTTAACAGATCAGATTGGTGCGCCGGTAATCACCCTCGAGAGTTTGTCGAAAACTCATTTGATACCAGGCTGGCGGGTGGGATGGATGCGGTTTACACACGCAGACAAGATGCGTGATTTGATAACGGCTATAACCCGCCTGGCCAGTGGACGATTGTGTGCACCAACGCCGCCACAATATGCAATCAAGCCGGCACTTGAAGGCGATCGGAGTTTTATGAAGGTGCTGGTAAGTGATCTTCTAAAGCGTCGCGACTTTGCAGTTGGGCAGATCGCAAACATCGATCGTTTGTCGTGTAGCACGCCTGACGCCGCATTCTATCTGATGGTAAAGGTAGATGAATTGGGTGAGCAGACTGATGAACAGTTTGTGCTCGAGCTGCTAGCGGAGACGGCAGTACTCGTGGTCCACGGATCTGGTTTTGGTTGCGATCCACGAGCTGGGTATTTCCGGCTGGTCTATTTGGCCAATCAGGAGTTGTTGAGCTCCGCGTTGGGCTCGATTGGAAACTTCATGCAAAAGCGTTGAGTGCTATCTCTGCGTCTCGGCGTCTGAGTGTCCGATATGCTTCAGAGGCTCCTGCAAAAATCGACGAATAAGTTCCAAGACTCGAAATCGAATAAATATTGGGCTTGCGTCTCATTCTCACCTAGTTTCAACTAGGTGGGCAGATACAGAGGTGAGAACTTGAACCGTTTCAACGGTTTCTGCACCCATCGATTCAACACATGAAGAATCGATGCTGCATTACCTAAGTGAGGGATCGCTCTGTAACAGCAAACTGATGAATAGCGGAGAAACGCAAACCGTTAAAACGGTTCAAGAATCAATTCCGTCGTCGGTTCACCTAGTTAAAACTAGGTGAGAATGAAACTGATACCAGCAGTCTCACACCACTTTCAACAGCACAGCTAACGAAACGATCAAAACAAACAGACCAAATGCCCCGCCCAGGACACGTCTGATGTGTGAGGGCGTGGAATCAATCTTCACCTTCGCGGTCAGTTGATTCAGTCCGCCCTTTACGTTCCGTTCTCGCAGCCAAACCATATAGGCCTCTGACTGCATTTCGTCTTCGCGCCGTGTCACAGGATCGTTGAAGCGATTGCTGAATGGGTTATGGAGGGTATCTACGGGTCTCATTTTCTTGCTCCTTAAACTTGATATCGCTAGGGAGGAAGGGCTGAAAATGAGCGGGAGCAACCGGTATGCCGGGTGGATTTTCTCAGGAAAATATAAGGAATTGCTTTGCTGAGTTACCGATTAGGTTAGCCGGCTATACGATGTGGGGTAATCGATCCAAGACCATTCTTAACCACCCAGGCACGAAGACACGAAGACACGAGACAATCTGTTTCAGTTTGCCGATTCTGTTCCTTAGTGCCTTTGTATTTTCTTAGGAACTCCCTGCGTCTCAGCGATCTTTGCGTCTCAGCGTTAAAGATCGGCCAAGCGCGTATCAACGCAGAGGCGCGGAGAACGCGGAGACGCAGAGAAGAAGTTTCATTTTGGCTATCTGCTTGTGTCAGATAAGCAGGGATGCTTGGGTTAAATATGACTCCGAGACCGCCCTACAGATGGCACAGAAAACTCGGATTTGTTAAACCTTTATCCGTGTAATCTGTGCGCATCCGTGGCTGGTTTTACCGCCTCAGAAATCGACGCGGAAGCCAAACTGGAACGCCCTGGGAATACCAGGGGCAAATGATCCCGAGCCAAGACCGTACCGGTTGCTACGCACACCCGGGGTTGTGCCATTGATCGATCCGGGCAAGCCGTTCAGAAACGCTGTCAGGCGATTGCCCGGAGGATCGTAGTTGCCAATGTTGAATAGATTAAATACCTCCACCATCGGTTGAATCTTCACGCGTTCCTTAATCGTGAAGGTCTTCGACAATCTGATGTCGGTATTCGCAAACCAATCGAGTCCAACCTGATTTGCTGGAGCCAAAGGTATCTGGTTACCATTATTGAATGTTGCTCCCAGGGTTCTAAGTTGTGCCTCGGTAAATAGCCCGGCACTAACGAGCGCGCGGCCCGCTGGTGTCAAGCCCGTGCTAACTTGTCCATTGAAGGAGCCGATCAGCCCGTTTAGTGCGGCGCCGTCTTTAACATCCCTACCAAATGAACCACGATTAGTGCCCGGCAACGGATCTTCAGAAATACCATCACCATCCAGGTCACTAAAGAAAATCTCGGCTGCGCCACAATTCTGACAATCCAGGAAAACTGATTGCGACAGAGGTGAAGCAATACGAGTAGTGGTATTCAAATTGATACCCCACGGAAGCGTCGTCAACAGACCAAAGCTGAGTTGATGAGTACGATCCAGGCCAGCTGGTCCAAAGAAACTCGTAGGCGCGTCGTTGAATGCAGAAGTAGATAGGAAGTCCTGGTCACCGCCGCTGGATTCGAATCGCGACAATGCGTAACTGACAGTACCAGTCAAGTCTTTGATGGGACCCCACTCTTTGATCATCCGTCCACGCAGATCAACCGTTAAGGCGTTGTAAAGCGATAGGCCTAATGGTTGAATCAGCCCCATGGTACGGAAGTTTGGATTCTGACCGCGAAATGCAAATCCATCTAACGCACTTCCAGCACCAAGACCAAAACCTGCGTAGTCGCCAATCGTCGCTCCGGCAGCAATTGCGCAGTTGATTGCCGCTGCGGTCGCCGCCGCGGGACAACCAAAATCATCGTTGGTAGCGCTGATCGCACCGATTGCGATTGGCAGATCGAGTGTATTCGCAGCGCCGATACGATTCAGGTCGGTAGTTTGATTAAAATGAACTCCCCGGTTGCGCAAATAGTCGACGGACAAAACCAAACCAGGTTTGATTTCTCGCTGAACTCCGATGTTGAACATGATTCCGTACGGTCGCTTGTACTTGTTGAAGATGACACTCCCCTCAGTATCCAGAATCTGATCGAACAGAGGTGGAACACCCGATGGTGGCCAACTGGCGGAAAGACCCTGTGTCACAGTTTGAAGTACGCCTTGCATTCGTTGTGCAGCGGAGATCACGCTCTTCAATGGCAGATCAAAGAGGTTGATGCCCCCTGGTCCACATTGGCCAACGGTAGTGCGGAAGCTGGTCGCATCGAACAAGCAGTTGCCCGTTGCGGGATCGAGGAGCAGCGGAGCGCCGCGTGTCATTACTGGGGTATCGTTTCCAAGACCTGGCGGAAGATTAAGGACTCTATCGAAGAGAATGTTGTTAATGATATTCCCGTCATAGAAGAGGCCGGCGCCACCGCGAATCACAGTTTTGCCATTGCCCTTGATGTCCCACGCAAATCCAACTTGTGGTGCAAAGTTATTGATGTCGTTATTGACGAAGCCGCCAAGTACAGGACTGAATTCGGCAAGCTTATCAGTGCGCTTAAGATCACTGTCAGCGAGCGCACTGTCGTAGTCGTAGCGGAGTCCCAGCGTGAGAGTAATATTGCTTCTAAACTTCCATGCATCAGTGAAGTAGACGCCGATGCGATGGTTGGTGGTTCCTCCGTTATTAAAGCCAAGCGCCGGTCGCTCGCTAAAAGCTCCCAATCCGTTGCCCACCACTATCTGGTTGAG
>JBKPQV010000155.1:0-5464 GCA_046734235.1 Acidobacteriota bacterium | reverse complement strand
GAGTTTCTGATCTTCAATCAACAGTTCCCGCGAGCCGTCGCTTACTGCTTACAGCGCGCACTACGATCCATAACGTTGATGTCTGAAGATTCCAAACCGACGAAGCCACTCCGTTCGCTGGGCAAGATTTGCTCAGAACTCGATTATCTCGACATCAACGAAGTGCTTGGGCCTAACATGCATCCCTACCTGGAACAATTACTTAAGAAGATCAACCAGGCAGGCGACGAAATCACTCGCACCTATTTCAATACGCAGGTAATTCTTCCGGCAGAGTATCCACCGAGACAACAGCAGACCCAGCAGCAACAATAGAGGTTAATGAAACTACGCATCGAACACACAACTTCCTTTTCCTACGACGCTCCTATCAGCGAAGCTTACACAGAGATGCGGCTTTATCCGCTTGACACCCTTTCACAACGTTGTCTCTCGTTCAAACTAACCACCGAGCCACGTGGTGAAGTGATGGAATACAGTGATCGCTTCGGCAATCTTGTTCACCACTTCGACGCTTTGGAATCGCATGAGAAGGTAGTGGTGCGGAGCGTTAGTGAGGTAATCACTAATCCGAACTTCACCGATGATCAGAGAGACCTAACTCCGCTCGATAATTTTGACTATCTTGCGCCAACCAAATATGCGCCGCACGACGAGGCGATTTCAAAGTTTGTGGCGCCGCAAGTCGTCGCGGGTGATGAAACAAAGACTTCACTACAGCTGATGGAAGCTCTCTTCAAATCGTTGAAGTATGAACGTGGAGCAACTGACGTTGGCACAACTGCCCTGGAGGCTCTTACGTTAGGAAGAGGAGTTTGTCAGGATTTTGCGCACATAATGCTGGCCGCGTGCCGTTGCGCCGGCATTCCGTCGAGATATGTCAGTGGCTATCTTTACAGTTCAAAGCCAACCGATGGCTCTGACGTACCGAATGCCGCATCGCATGCCTGGGTAGACGTCTTCACCGCAGATCGGGGCTGGATTTCTCTGGATCCGACACACGGCTGCGAACAAACGGGGAACTATGTCCGAGTTGCCGTTGGCCGCGATTATGGCGACGTCCCACCGACCCGAGGCGTTTTTAAGGGAAAAGCTAAGGAAAGCCTGAATGTTGAAGTAAAAGTCAGCGCGGTATAGGTCTTATTGGTCTTAAAGTTCCTATCAATCGCAAGCCAATAGGACATATGGGACCAATTAGACCCATTATTTCCCTGAAACCTAACTTGTACTATTGTCGTAGTACAAGTTAGAAATGAGCCAAGTCTTTTCAATTAGCCCTTCGCATCCGATGCCGCTTTACGCGCAGCTAACGCGGGCAATTCAGTTCGCGATAGCCACCGGGCGGCTGAAGATCGGGGAGCAACTCCCCACGGTTCGCCAATTGGCTGTAGAGCTCCGGGTTAACGCAAATACAGTCGCCAAGGTTTACGCCGAACTGGAACGCTCAGGGGTGCTCGAAACCCGAAGGGGTGTTGGAACGTTTGTCTGCGCCCGCCATTTCGAAGCAAATGCCCGTCAGGACCATGAGGAGACCTTGCGCGAGCTTGTCGACCGTTTCATTGAGGAAGCTGGCGCGATGGGGTTTACGCCAGACGATCTGCTTGACCACTTACAGAGCAGGCGCATAAAGGAGACGAAGAAAAATGTCTAGTAGCATGACCAGTCTTGTCCAAACCAGGAGTAATTTGCCGTCGACAAACACCCCTCGAGTAAACATTGTGTCGGCAGTAGCGTTCTTGATTCCGGCACTATTGGGAATTGCGACGCTTGCGATTTCTCCTACTAATCCAATAGGCGCCATCGTTGGCGTGTTGCTCGGACTGTTGCTCGCCCAATCGCCGAAAATCGCGCGACAATGGGAGAGGGCGGTAGTGCTTCGCCTTGGACGCTTTGTTGGCTTACGCGGACCTGGTTTGTTTTGGATTATTCCGTTTGTCGATTCGATATCAACATGGGTTGACCAACGCGTGATCACCACCAGCTTCGCAGCTGAAGAGACACTGACTTCCGACACTGTTCCGGTAAATGTCGATGCAGTGCTCTTCTGGATGGTCTACGATCCAGAAAAGGCTGCACTGGAAGTTCAAAACTACCCGCAAGCAGTAAGCTGGGCTGCACAAACTGCACTGCGTGACATCATCGGCAGAACATCATTAACCGATCTCTTGCGAGGTCGAGAACGAATTGAAGAAGAGCTGCAACAGTTGATCGATGAGCGATCAAATCCCTGGGGTGTCACAGTGCAATCTGTTGAAATGCGCGACGTGATCATTCCCGCTGCTTTGCAGGATGCCATGTCACGCGAAGCGCAGGCAGCGCGCGAGAAACAAGCGCGTATTATCCTTGGCCAGGCTGAAGTTGAAATTGCCCACTCTTTTGAAACGGCGGCGCGGTCGTATCGCGACAATCCGACCGCTTTGCACCTGCGGGCCATGAACATGCTTTACGAAGGACTAAAGGAGAAGGGCGCGTTGATGTTGGTCCCAAGTAGCGCTGTTGAGTCAATGGGCATGGGAGGCCTGCTCGGAGCAGCCGCTTTAAGACAACAGACACTCACTGGCAGCGAGGAAGTGCCTGAGTAGTTGTTTGTTCAGAAAGAAGGCCCCGTGCGTTTATGCGCACGGGGCTTTTGGTGTAAACGGTTTATTTTGGGTTAGCGTACGTCTGGATCGATTCGAATCTTCATTCTTTGGAGGACCTGTAGATCCTCTTCAGTTAGGTCAAGGGTAGCTCGATCGCTGTCAGCTTCGTCGTCGCCGGCATGGGGACGCAAACCAATCTCGAGCCTGAGGGTTAATTCCATCTCGTAACCGGCCTCACGCAAGCGCTCGATGGCTTCTGCAACTTTAGTAGAGTTCTCAACTGATTCGTTTATCGCCGTACCGATTTCACGAACTATTTCTTTTGCGTCGTCGTCGATTTCCAAATGAATAGCCTTCTTTAATTGGACTCCATCAAGACAAACTTTTGTGTTGCTATGCTAGCCGACCGCCTATTGAGGGTCAACCAAAGTTTTTCAAACAGGCAATGAGTCAGCGGTTAGTTGTCAGTGGTTAGTTGTCAGTAGTCAGTTGTTATTTGTCAGTAATCATTGTCCGTTGTCTTCTCTCATGCACTAACTACTGACCACTAACTACTGACCACGGACCACAGACTGTTATAGACTGTGTTCCCTCGATTAGGATAATTCTCATGTATGGAACGATTGGAATTCTGACCGGCGGAGGCGATGCGCCTGGACTAAATGCCGTTATTAGAGCTGTCGTAAAGACCGCGACTTGTGAACATGGAATGCGGGTGATCGGCATTGAAGACGGCTTCGAAGGTCTAATAGGAGCAACTCAAACTCGCCTACTCTCTCCAGGTGATGTACGCGGTTTATTACCTCGCGGCGGAACTATTCTAGGCACGCGAAATCGCGGTCGCTTCGTAGAACGAACCAAAGATGGAGTCGCAGTTTCTGCTGAAAGTGTTTACCAGGAAGCGATCTCCAACATGAAAGTGCTTGGGATTGACGCATTAGTAGTTCTTGGCGGAGAAGGCACGCTGGGTATCGCAGCAGAGTTTGACCGGCGCGGAATTCCTGTTTGTGGCGTCCCAAAAACGATTGATAATGACCTTGCCTGCACCGAGTTGACGTTCGGATTTGTAACCGCTCTTGATATCGCTACCGAAGCACTCGACAGGTTGCACACTACTGCTGAATCACATGATCGTGTAATGATCCTTGAGGTCATGGGCCGGCATGCAGGTTGGATTGCACTACATTCGGGAATTGCTGGTGGCGCAGATGTGATCCTGATACCCGAGATTCCTTTCTCGATGCAGGTCGTTGCTGAAAAGATACGCGCTCGCGATATTGCGGGGTCAACGTTTACTATTATTGTGGTTGCTGAGGGCGCTTTAGAGATCGGACACGACCTGGTTTGGCAGGATGTAGGCGATGCGATTCACGCGCCACGGCTGGGAGGAATTGGCGTCCATCTCCAGCGAGATCTCGAAATGGCCACTGGGCGAGAAACTCGCTGCGTTGTACTAGGTCATCTACAAAGAGGCGGCAGACCTAATGCATTCGATAGAATGCTCGCAACGAATTTTGGGTCCTGTGCGGTTCGCGCTTTGGCCAATGACAAACGAGGGACGATGGTGGCGTTACAAGCCGGTGATGTGGTAACTGTTCCCCTTACCGAGGCCATTAAAAACATCAAGACGGTACCGCCCAATGGCCAATTAGTTCGGACTGCGAGAGATACAGGGATCTCGTTTGGAGCTCCCGACGAAATGAATTATCACAAGAGTCTTTGATCGGGCGATATTTTAGAGAAAAGGGCTAAGGCATTGTCACAAGCAATTAAAGAAAAACTTCAAGGCGAGCTCGACGAACTTGAGAGTGAGCTACGCATTCATTTGCCGAAAGAGATTAAACGAGCACTTGAGTTTGGCGACTTGCGCGAGAACTCAGAATACAAAGCAGCACTGGACCGTCAGAACATCGTAAAAGCTCGCATAATGGAATTACGTCAACGGATCAGTGAGATTGCTTCTATCGATCCTAACAAAGTGCCGCGCGACAAAGCCTCCTATGGGTCGACCTTAGTGCTTTATGACGCCGAAAAAGACGAGGAAGTCACTTACCGGTTGGTCACACCAGAAGAAAGCGATCCGGCACAAGGTCTGATTTCAACGACATCACCGGTTGGTCGTAGTTTGATGGGTAAGCAAGAGGGCGACGAGGTTACGGTTCGGACACCGGCCAGCACTCGGAATTTTGAGATCAGGAAACTGACCACCCTGCACGACCAACCCAACTAAATCATTGATTAAGCTCTGACGCTTTTTGCCGATCAGCGGCAGCCAGATCAGTCTCGCCTTTTGCCTCATAAACTTCGGTGCGGTTGCGATATACCATGGATACTGCTGTGGCGAGCGAGACGTCCTGGCGGCAAGTAGTTCGAAACGATCGGTTTCAGCTCCAAACGTCAGAAGATATGGCGCCGGATAACTGGTCAGGCTTGCAGCCAAATGAATTTTACCGGCGTTTAAGTCCTACCGCCGGAGTTAGAGGACTGGCGAGGAAATTGCTTGTTAGTGTGTTCGATAATCGTTGACAATGAAACCTTGCGTCCCTATGATGCGCCGCTTGGTTTAACGTAGAAACTGGCAATTTTTAGACACTTTTCGGCATAATGCCCTCAGGAGAAAGTCACTCGTAGTGTTTGGCGCAAGCATCGGACGTCTAGCTCAAAGAATCATCGACGCGATGGTGCGCTGGCTCGCCCACGGTCACATAAACCCCAATATACTCACGGTTATCGGAGTCTCTTTGAACGTAGGGTGTGGCGTGTTGTTCGGAATGGGGTGGTTTTTCTCGGCCGGTATCGCGCTTATCGTAGCCAATCTTTTTGACATGTTGGATGGACAGGTGGCCCGACTCTCCGGCCGGGTAACCCGTTTTGGCGGTTTT
>JBKPQV010000154.1:0-8400 GCA_046734235.1 Acidobacteriota bacterium | reverse complement strand
GCACAATAGCAACGCAAATGATGAGAAACACAAACCTACTCGCCAGAGTATGTTTGATCCGGTAACTAACGTGCGCCCTCGAGCCCTTTTCAGCAGGGAGCGGGGCGCTTTCCGTAACTACGACACTAGTTGTGTCGGTTGAGACTGAAGTCGTCATACCAAACGGTTCCAAAAATCGGGCAAATCTTGTCTTCCCCACAAGACGCTCGGGCAATCTTCAAAGTTATCGCTTCTGTCTTGTCACTTGTTTTGAACGAGAGTGAAATCCGAGTCCAATCATTGTCGCCAGTCGGCGCGGCATCTGACGCAACCAACTGGGCTCCAGAGTTTGCATCAACAATCTGGACTAGAGGCGGACCACCAGTTTGCAGTTTGCTTGTTCGCACAAAGCATTCAAAGTCGTAGGTTGTATTTGGTTCTACTGGAACTAATTGGGTGGTCAAAACGGCATCCAGTTGATTTCGCACCAGAAACGCATAACGAAGACTGCGGGCTCCGCTATGACTAACATTTGGATCAATACCAATTTCAACCTGGGATGAGCCCTTTACTTGCCAACCGAAGATCGTATCCGGACGGTAGCCTATGGTTTCTTCGAGGCTCCCGTCATAAATATGTCCTAGTTCAGCTCGAAATCCAGTTGTTGCTTCCAGGTCATTCCATGCCTTCAAAGCGTCGTGAAACCGTGGAATACCAACCAGCGTTTGAATGAGCGCTTCGCCTGATTCCTTGTTTTCTCTCTTCTCAGTTACACTCAAAGTTTCCCAAATGGCGATGCCTTCATCGACTTTCTTTTGATTGAGCAAGTAGAGCGAGAATTTCGCTCGAGTTTCAGCGTTTTCGCCAATCGCCTTTCGCATTGCTTCAAAGTCACTTGCGTAGATCTGCAAGACGAGATTGAACATTTGCGGGCGAAGTTCATCAGGAGCAGCATCTCCAGCTTTTCGCAACTCAATGAATGCCTCATCATAACGACCACTTCTAAGCAAGAGGTTTCCAAGATACCAATGTGGATAAGCGTAGGACGGCGCCAGGGCGACAGCCTGCCGAAGGGCCGGTTCAGCGCTTGCCATCTCGCCTGCCTGTTCACGCGCAACTCCGAGTGACATCCAAAATCGGTAATCGCTTGGTGAAAGGCTCACTGCCCGCTCGTATTCGGCAAGCGCAACAGATGCCTGCTCAAGCGGAAGTCTTTTCTGGGAAACTTGAGCGAGTCGCCAACTGGTAAGTGGATCTGAAGGCGCAAGATTCTTCGCAATTTTGGCAAGGTCTAAATTGTTTTCGCTGGTGTTGAAGTACTCGGCCATCGTGTTACCAAGATACCAACGAAAAACGTAGTAGGACCAAAGTGTAGCTATCGCCAAAAGCAAAACCAAGACGATGCGAGTCGGTCGACTTCGTGCATTTACTTGAATTAGTTCCTGTGGCATTTAAAAGCGGGGGTGTTTCAGAGAATTAAGATCTTCAATCGTGATTCGCATTCTTTTAACAGCTATCTCATGTTCGCTACAGGATTTGATTACTTCTTCTACTCGCTGCTCAGACATTTTTAAACTCGAAATCACAATTTCATCGATCTTTTGCTGTTTGCAAACCTGGGCGATATCTCCATTACCGCCTAAAACTCGTAGACCGTGAATTACCTTTCCGCTCTTACCGGGATCGTCATCAAGAAAGCCAACCGGTGATAGCTGTAATTCAGAGTTGTTGCGCAATTCTCGTAACAACAATTCGCCTCCATCTCCGGCTCCATAGATCAAGACACGGCGTCCATTTTGAGCAGCTGTGGCGGGAAGCATTTGCCGAAAGAGCCGGAAAGTAAGTCTACTTCCCGCCAAATACAAGAACATCAAAACACCATCAATGACGAACGCCGTTCTCGAAAAGCCTTCAAAACGGAATACAAACAAAACCACTAACAAACTGCCGACTGAACTCAACGCGACTGCCTTGATGAACACGATGAGATCACCAACACTCGTGTATCGCCAAACACCGCGGTAAACACCCATTACCAGGAATACTCCCATTTTGACGAAGACCAACACGGGTAATGTGCGGATAAACAGCTGCCAGGCTGGACTATTGGAAAACGGTCCAAACTTGATTGCGTACGCGCACCAATACGACAGAATTACAAGCACCACATCAAGGAGTACTTCAAAAATACGTCGTTTGTAAGAAACGTCGACTAGAAATGCGTAAAGGGGCTTTTCCTTTAACGCCAGTTCCGCATCCGTCTGGTCATACACTTTGACACCAGCCAGGTAGACACCAATTAAAGTCAGGATGATTGAGAAACCTGCGATCGCGGCGAGGCTGACATCGAGGCGAGACCGCTGAACTACTAACGACAACAAACCTGAAAGCGCCGCAAACGCGTAGAGCATCCAAACAGCATGACGTTCGGACATTCCTAATGCCACTAACCGATGTGAAGTGTGGTCACGACCACCTTGTGAAGCGGCACGGCCCGACAACTTGCGTAGAACAGTTACAAATGTTGTATCGAAGATAGGAATAAAGAGGACGAGGATCGGAACTGCCAACACCGGCAAGAGACTCCTGGATCTGCCGCCACTTACGTTTACCAGGGCCGAACTTGCAAGAAAGAAACCCACAAACATCGACCCGCAGTCGCCCATGAAAATCGATGCCGGCTGTGAGTTGTGGACAAGGAAGCCCAGGAGTGCAGCAGCAAAGACCACCAACATTAAAGCCTCTACAAATTGTCCGGTATTAATAAAACTGAGTGCGAGAAAACCAGCGGCAATAATCGCGATACCGGAGGCCAGGCCGTCCATGTTATCAAGCAGGTTAATTGCGTTGGTAATGCCAATCAGCCAAAAGATCGCGAGTGCCATATTCACCAATACGGCATCGGTCCACGGCAAAGAAAGGCCGTAGTACACAACGTACGCTGAGCCAAGGATCTGTCCGATAAGTTTCTGATAGGGCTTGATGTGAAAAAGATCATCAACTAGTCCAACAAGAAACAGAAAAGTGCTGGCTCGGAAAATCACCCAAAAGTAGGTGGTATGGGGAATGAAGAATTGGACGCTGATCAGCACCGACAGCCAGATCGCTACGCCGCCCAGCATTGCCGTGGGTTTCTTATGCCACCGATCAATCTTGGGTTTCGCAACCGCCCCGAAACGTCGGGCCAACATACTGACGACCGGGGTCAGTATTAACGCGAGCACCAAGGATGTGGCGACTGCCAACAGAGTTCGCGGACTAAATGGCATATTTCACGGATCAAGCGGTTGAAAGACAAGCAGATTTGGAAAGCAATGGCTCGTGAAGAAAACTATTCGATATGAGGCAGCAACGCAAGTGGGTCGAGTTAGTTAACTGTTTGGGGCTAAAGAATTCATTGGTCATTTCTCATTTGACCAATGAATTAGTTAGCGACCCATTCCCCTTTTAAAAACTCACTTTACTGAACATCATCCAGGTGCCAGCCAGAATTCACTAGTTCGTTTCCGCGGCGCACAAATATCTCCGTGCCGCGCCCACTCTTGGTCACTCGTTTGCCGTTAGCCTCGATCTCATAGAGGTAGGTTGTGTAGAGTATGATCGTGTTTCCATAGACCTGCATTTCAGTCTTAGGAAATTCAAGACGCACCAACTTCGCGCCGCTATCTGCCATATGTTTTGCGCCTGCCAGGATGCTCGCGCGATTTCCCCACTCCTTTTCGCCATCAATCGCGATTGTCTCCGTCGGAATGACGCGTTCGAGAGTTGTTTGATCGTTTGTGAAGTAAGCTCGCCAGACAGCTTCCCGCGCATCAAGGATACGCTTCCGCATCTGTTGAGGAACGTTCAGAGAGTATGAACTCTGTTCAGCTCTCCATAGAGGATCGATTACCGTGTGGGAGGCAACCTGAATCCATGCGCCATTCCGGCGAGCATAAACATCCATGATGCGGAATCTGTTTGTGGTAACTGGCGGGTTTGTATCTCGCTTTTCAAAATCTCCCATGAAACATGCAACCGCCAGATCTGGTCCATAGAACATTACGTCGAAATCTTTCATGTTGTAGCCGCGACTGGAATCGGGCGATGGCTTTGTTCCCTTCTGCTTGGGCCAATCGATTCCATTAGCTCGCATGTATTCGTCGATGCCCTTAATAGGTACGCGAGAGCCTTCGAGGTATCCGCGCCAGTCTTCCGAATGCGTGGCAAATATTTTGTCGACGTCCCAATCAATGAACGCCTGGAAGATACTACCAATGTGAGCGCGTATTGCTTCCCGATCCGCATCACGATTTTCACTAATGGGAGCCGGCGGCTGAATATGGGCGGCCACACTTCTTGACGATAAGGTAGAAAACAACGCAGCGCCTGCGACAAAAGAAAGCAGTGAGACCAGAAGGATTCGCGGGTTCATTGGGCTCGACCTCCGTTGGATTAGCGTTCTGAGGTTGCTATTTTCATTTGCGATCGAGCCGCACACAAGAATCATTCAGTTATCGGTTATTTGGGTGCAGGGAATGGTTCTTGGGAGGTGCGATTAACTTGAAGTATGGTTAGGAGGCTATCCAAAAAGCGGATCTCAGATCGCAAATTGGAGATCTCACAATAGATTGGATCAGACCTTCAACCGCTGCAAATACTCTTTTACTAACTCACGCTTACGACGACTAACCGGCACACGCTGACCATCATCGAGCAAGAGCAACATATCCTGTCCTTCAGTAAGTATTTCGCGGACACGTTCGATATTGACAATTGCGGAACGGTGGGTACGAAAGAAACGCCGACTATCGAGTCGGTGCTCCAAAGATGCTAACGAGTCGCGGATCAAATGACGCTTCTTGCCCACATGAATAGCAGCGTAATAGTCATCCGCTTCAATCCAATCGATCTCTGACGCATTCAACAACAACTCCCCTGTGGACGTAGGCACGAGTAATCTCTGTTGGATTTCGCTCGTTTTGCGTTCTTCCAGAAGTGAAGCTAACTTCTGCGACATCGCAACCGCCTCGTTGGATCTAATCCCGTTGCGAACGCGATTTAAGGCTTCAACAAATCTAACTTCGGTTATCGGTTTAACCAGATAATCCAGCGCATTTGTTTCAAAAGCCTTGACTGCAAATTCGTCATACGCGGTAACAAAAATCACAAATGGAAGATCGATTGGTCCAAGCTGTTCGAGTACACCAAATCCATCAGTTCCCGGCATTTGGACGTCAAGAAACAGCAGGTCGGGCTGAAGAGAACGAACTGCGGAAATCGCTTCCAGGCCATTGCGCGCCTCAGCGACAACAGTGATGTCTCCGTGTGACGCCAGTAGTTGTCGGATACCGCGGCGCGCAAGTGGCTCATCGTCGACAATGATGGTTCGAATCGGAGACATGTTCTTCAAGAAATCTAATTAGTCTTGATCTGCGCGTCGAAATGGTATCCGTATGGTGGCGTTTGTTCCCCCGGCATCGACTCTAACTACTTCGAGTTGGCCTTCATTACCAAACAATGTCTGGAGTCGCGTTCGTATATTAGCTAGCCCGACACCGCTAACTGATTCGGTTCTGAATCCCGGGCCATTGTCACGAACACTTAACACCAATGTTAAATCGTCGCGCTGCGCAGAAACTTCAATCTGACCATCAGCTACTCGTTGGGCAATTCCATGTCTGACCGCGTTCTCGACGAGTGGTTGCAGAATGAATGCCGGTACCAGTGCGTCACTAATATTTTGGTCTACTTTGAAAGAAACATGTAAGCGATCAGAAAAACGAACCTGCTCTATGCCCAGGTATTGCTGTATGAACTGCAGTTCCTGATCGAGGGTGATGAACTCCGTCTGCTCACTCTGCAGTACCTGCCTGAGCAAACCACTCAACAACTCCAACATGCTGGAAGCTTCAGCAGTTTTCTGATCTCGGACCAGGACTGTAATTGCATTAAGACTGTTGAAAAGAAAATGCGGGTGCAACTGCATTCGTAACGCACTGAGTTTGGCTTCTGACAACTGTGCTGCGAGGCGGGCTTGCTGAGTTTGACGCTCTCGAGCTTCTCTGTAATAGGTAAAGGCGTAGACACAGCCGAGAACCGTGAAATACATAAACACAGACCAGGGCACGGTCGTAAGCAACCAGCTAATGTAGCCACGCAGTAAATTCTCTTGAGCGGGGTAACGGTGCAGAATCAACCCCAACAACACACCAAGACTGGCCCAACCAAAGCACAAGAACATTGCTCCCAGGAAATGAATCCAGAGATTACGTTTCCATGTTTGGCGAGTGAGTGGAAAACGAATGGCGAGGACATAGGCAATGGGAGTAAGACCTCCCAGGAACAGCCATTCGGCGCCGGCAAAAACTATATCGCCCCAATCTATGTTCCCGTCACCAACGAATCGTGAGTTAAGAAACGATCTTAGCGAATCCAAAAATGCCGGCACAACGCAGGCTACGGCTATCAACAGCCAGTAAGGACGCGACTTCGCTGAGGGGTCTGCGGCAGGATCATCCACGCGGAGAGTTTAATCTGGAGCAGGGTATTTTGCCTTTAGGTGCTGTGAATGGCCATTAGAATGCAGCCAGCGGTAAAAACAGACGCTTTGCACGAAAGTCAGATACCACCTGCTTTAGAGACTGTGTGAAAACTCAAAACGGAAAAAAACTTAACCACAAAGGCCCAAAGACACTAAGACACAAATGCAACTTATGAAAAGCGGTTCGTGTCTTTGAGTCTTCGTGTCTTTGTGGTTAAGTTGTGCATTCCAAACTTTTCACACAGTCTATAAAGCAGTTGGTATCGACTTTTCACCCTATCTCTCATGCGACTGTGATACTAACCTTCACCCAGTCGCAGTCGATCTTCTTCCGCTTTGATAGTCGATGACGCTCTGAAGGATTCCGTCAAGAGTCATTCTTGGTTCAAAGCCCACCAAATTCCTGATCTTGGAAACATCAGGAATTCGTCGTGGCATGTCTTCAAACCCTTCTTCATAAGCCTCATCATAGGGAACAAAAATGATGTCGGAATCTGATTGGGTCAATTCCTTCACTCGTTGCGCCAGTTGCAGGATTGAGATTTCGTGATTTGACCCGATGTTAAATACATTGCCGACCGCGTCTTTGTGATCCATTAGTTTGACCAATGCATCGACAACGTCGCCCACATACCCAAAGCAACGGCTTTGTTTTCCGTCACCGTAAACAGTTATCGGTCTGCCAGATAGGGCTTGTTTGACAAAAGTCGGGATCACCATTCCGTACTGCCCAGTCTGACGCGGGCCGACAGTATTAAACAGCCTTACCACAATCGTGGGAAGTTTCTTTTCACGCCAATAGGCAAGGGCCAAAAACTCATCGATCGCTTTTGAACAGGCGTAGCTCCAGCGGCCCTTTGTGGTCGCTCCCATAACCAGGTTTCCATCTTCGCGAAAGGGAACGTCAGTGCTCAAACCATAAACTTCCGAGGTCGAAGCAACTAATACTTTTTTCTTCTTCTTGTTTGCTAATGAAAGGATAACTTCGGTCCCACGCACGTTTGTTTCGATCGTACGAACGGGACTCTCAACAATGAGCTTCACGCCAACTGCAGCTGCCAGGTGAAAAATGACATCACATTGATCCACAAGCTCCGCCGTTAGTGGCTGATTGTGAACCGTATCAATTGTGTAATGGAAGCCGGGCTGACCTTTGAGATGTTGAATATTTTCAATTCGACCAGTTGAAAGATCGTCAATGACAAATACTTCATCGCCGCGCTTTAGATAAGCGTCTGCCAGATGTGACCCTATGAAACCTGCACCACCCGTTATCAGTATCCGCAATCTGAGTGTCTCCTTGCGTTAATTAATTTCACCGTGGCACTAACGATGCGAGCGATCGAATTCTGCCAGGCCTCTATCGATAGAGCTTGTTTCCGCCGGCATTGATGCCGAGCTCATCAAGTCTGTGTACAAACTCTTAATGTCATCTAAAAGTCGCGCTTTCCGATAGTTGCTCTGCACGAAGTCCTGACCTCGTCGACCCAACTCACGTCGCAGTGATGGGTCGTTGACCAATCGTTTTATGCCGTGGGCAAAAGACTCTGCATCGCCAGAAGGTACGCGAATTCCTCGTCGACAAATCTGGTGCTGACCCATTTCTGATACATCGCCGAGCAAATCCACTACACCACCAACTCCAGTCGCAATTGTTGGCAACGAGTTGGCCATCGCTTCAATCAGCGTCAAGGGCGTACCTTCATTAAGGGAAGTAAGGGCCACGACATCAAGACCCGGATAAAAATTCTGCGGATCCCTCCGTGCCCCGGTAAAAATCACTTGCTGGTCCAAACCCAGAGAATGCGCCTTCGCTTCCAAACGTTCCCTTAGTAAACCATCCCCTATTATGACGAAGCGTACGTCGGTGGTGTCTTTACTCTCTGCCTGCAATTTCT
>JBKPQV010000153.1:0-4721 GCA_046734235.1 Acidobacteriota bacterium | reverse complement strand
CCTTAACACAGAGGCACAGAGACACAGAGACACAGAGAAGATGGGACAAATAAGATCTTTTAAGAACCTTTGAGCATTTTCCCCAAGAGCCCTCTATTCGACGCCACAACTCTATAACCAAGCCAGAAGAACGGTCGGACTGGATCACTACCTAGCAGTGCTGCGCAAAACTTTCTACCGCTCGTTTCCAGCAATTCGATCAACGCGGCACTGCCACCAGTTACAAAGCCCTCTGCATCGACCCAATGTGCCTGTCGATTGGACCACAGCAGAATCGACTCGGGTAGTTTGTCTTTAACGGCCTGATAATGACGATCAGTAAATGGCCAGGTTAGCCGTTTCAACCGTCTCACCATGCCAGCACAAAATCCACAGTCACCATCCCAGAGCAGCATTCCTTCATTTGCCAGTTCGTTTATTTGAACGTCAGGAAATTGTTCGGGCACCGATCGAACATTTCGCCACCACGTAGCCAGGTTGCGAAGAATGGTTCTGTTTGCCAACCACTCACCGACCCTGGGCCAATCGACGAAAACGACGTACATTGCCATCTCAAAGGGAAAGAAGACGTTCATAAGGAACATCGTGCTGAAGTGGAAAACAATACCTATCCCGAGAAACCACCAACGTAGGCGCTTTACAAATACCGCGAGCGGGAAGAGAAACTCCCAAAGAAGAACGAGGCCAACTACGATCGGCAGGTAGTCACGGAGTGCCGGCAAAGAGAACGCAAAACGAAAATGAGTATCATGCAAGTTGTCGAGCGAATGCAGGATCGACAACGTGGGTAAATTGTCTTTGCTGAAGTAGCTCAACCCGGCGACTCGTAGCTTAATCAACGCCGAACTGAAGTAAGTCCATGCAAGGAGAATTCGCATGAGCAGGATCGGATAACCGTAAGCGATCTCACCTTTGTCTGGTTTTTTGGCAGGTAGCGCGTCGACTGAGAAACCGTCGCCACATGGCGTAACTGCAAGAATGATCAAGCAGTACACGCCCAGCATTTCGTCGTGGTTGAAATGCCCGAAACTTCTTAGAAGTCCTTGATAAAACAACACCAGCAAAGCCGAAGATTTTGTGGACCATGTGGTTAAGTAACCGACGGTACTCATTGCCAATGAGATCACCATGGCCCACTTCAGGTAAGACATTCCACGCGGCGTCAGCAGCACATCGTAGAATCTCCACGACAGCAACTGCATGAATCCATTAGGGCGGAGAAGGGTGGCGGGGAGTTCGCCGAGATTCGAAAAAGACGTCGCCAATACTGCAATGAGAAAGACGCTGCTTACAGCGGCGCGAACCATGCCCAGCGCCGACGAAGTAGTGGGAACGAGCCGGCCTAAAGTTCGAGACGCCACGACTGAACAAAATGATCGTAATTAGAGTACGTTTGTCCCGGCCATTCGTACGCATCCAGACGAATTGCCTTCAAGCGGCCCGTCGATGATGCGGACAGACGTGAGTTATAGATCTTGCCCCAGGCGCGCAAAAGGTCGGGCACGCGAGTGCCTAGCGGCAGTTTCTCAACCTCTCCGGTGGTTGCCAATATTGACGCGTTCGCAGGATGCAGGGAACGAAGTCGAAATGGACCATTGGAAACGGTGAACATGACTAGTCCAAAGTTTCGACCAGACAGCGCATCAGTCAATTCGATAGCCGGAACATCAACAACCTCTCCTGCGACCGTTTCGCCTCGTAACACAAAGTAAGGGTGGTTCTTCTGCAAATTCCCACCCGCCATCATGAGTGTCCAGGCAGTAACCGGGTACAAATTTGTGGTGCGAGCAAATGCCCAGAATAACGGAAGGAATAGAGCGGCGGTTAGTAATGCATAGCGGAGACGAAAATGCCGCTCAGATAGAACTTGGAGCGCGGCAAGTCCTCGCCGCATTGTGGCAGCGAGACTCACTGATTGATCTCCTGGTCAACAATTTATCGGAACTACCCTGTGAGAGTGCCGTGACAAACTCTCAGCACGTTCAGTTGTCCGCAATATGGCGACCATTAATTAGAATGCACGACGTGCGATTGAATGAAACTCGTTCACCGCAGCCGTGCATTCAAAAAATAGACCTAATGATTGGCTACCTTAGTTGGTAGCGCCGCTACTTGCAGCTTGAAAGAAAGTCGTAGCTTCGAGAACGTCCACCGCCGACGAGATTTCAGGCTCGATGAACGCCTTCTTGTCGTCTGCTTCCGACTTCTTGAATTCCGCTTGGTTGTTCAGTTGTTCGTTAACAGAAAACTCTCTTTGTTTAGCCAAGATGGGGTGCCTCCTCGAGATTGAAGGCACATAGTATGTCTTTAAACGTGCACAACGCAACAAAAAATTTTAACAACTTTTTGTCGTTGGCAGTTTTTTCCCTTAGTTTAAGCGGAAAAATATCAGAGTAAACACATCCTGCTTTGCTTATTCCAACAGATTTGTTGTGTGTTCAGTAATGCTTGATGGTGCGACTATCTCTGCAGTTGTGACCCGCGGCGAACCGAAGAGTGGAATAGGCGTGCCTTTCGCTGCAGGCAGGCTTGGACCATCGAACGACGCCGCAAAGGTCGCCGGCCGTTCAGGCGCTTTGGGAGTCGGGGAAATAGTCAGAGTTGATTCGTCGGTCACGAGCAATTGCAAGCCTCGCATCAGGTAGCGACTGACAAGTAGCAGTAAAGCAAACGACAAAAAGAGACCAATAAATAATGGTTGGGTTTTCATGCGTCCATACATGAAGAACGAGCTGAACGTTAATACAACGGTGCTCAAAAACATAAGTGTGGCGCCAAAGCCCATTCCTTTTCGGCTGGTAGAACTGTTGGTGCCTGACCCCTCCCAGGAAAGCAGCTTTAAGATTCCTTTAGTGAGAGGGCACGACAGAATGATTACCGCCAAGTACTCGAGCGCAAATATGAGAGCTCCTGCGCCGCGACCGAGGCCGAGCCCAAACGCGCCCGCCACAAAGCTTGCCAGTACCGCACCGGCAAACATCAAAATCACCCCAATGTTTATGTCTCTTTGACGCGGCAGCCGAGGAGAAGACGATTCAATTACGGGAGTATCGTCGTGCTCAGCAAGCGATGCTTTTACGACTCCTAGCTTGAGCCCGCAATAAGAACAGAAACGCAAGTCGTCAGAGATTGTTTGGTGGCCACAACGAGGACAAAACATCGGACGCACCTCCTGTTTTGACTCAATTGAAGATGTCTAACGAAGAAGAGCAGAATGAAGTTCGGTCTTGGTTGTCAGTGGTCAGTGGTCAGTGGTCAGAAAATCCCTCATGCCTTTAGTAACCCGATGGTTTTAAACACGTACGCTGGTTCCTGGGAGCGCAGGCGTCCTCGCCTGCCCGCCTGGCTAGCACTAACCTTTGAACGCAACTTTGTGCATGACATCTTCCTATCCAAGAAAGAGCAAGCTAGCAAAGCGGGCAGGCGGGGACGCCTGCGCTCCCAGGACCAGGGTCCGTGTTTAAGACGAGCGGGTTACTAAAGGCATGAGCTGTTCACCACTGACCCACTGACAACTGACAACTGACCACTGAATTCTAAGGTTGATCCGTCACAACCAGCTCTTTCACGGGAACACCATCGCTCCACTTGCCCATAAAGCGTTGTTGAGGTGTGTTGCCAAGTGCGTATTCTCGATTCTTGCCGTAGAACGCTGCGTCGCATAAGGCGTCGAAGAGTTTCCAAAGACCGTAGTAGTCGAGAGCGTTCACGGCCGGAATTCGGGGAGAATCGACTTCGTTGTTAGTTCGCTCAGCAGGTGGACGCGTTGATCCGAAAATCGATTGCTGGGTAGTTAGATCACCTTCACCGTTGTCATATTCTTTATCAGGTGCGGTCGGCGCACGGTGGTTCGCAATCAAAGGTGGAAATCCTCTGTCGTCAGTCACGAGCCGCACGAAGTCTTTGTTGTCTGCGCTGACCCGAGTCGACTCGTAGTAGATCCTTTTCGCGTCGTAATCCTGCACAAGCGTGTCGCGGTCGCCAGCAACCGCAAGCAGCAGCGTGCCAGCTTCGATCTTTTTCAGATCAGGCATTGGAATTAATACTGGCTCGCGGGTTATGCCTGGTTCTATCGACATCACAGCTCGTACGTGAGGCAGGCCTGACTCTTGAGCAAGGGCAGCAACACTTGCTGATAACACGCCGCCAAGCGAATGACCTACGGTCGCAACTTTACTTAAGTCTGGACGAACATGACCGCGTTCCGTTTGTAGTTGTTTGAATGCCGTCTTGATTGCGTTGATTGTATTTGGAATAAATTGTTCCCGTCGCGTGAGCAGGGTCGCCTGGTAACGCGGATAGATCACAATGTTACCGCGTTTCACGATGTGATCGATCCACGCTCCGTAATACAAAGGATTCATCCCACCCCAACCATGCAGGAAGATCACCACAGGGGCCGTGGCCGGCCTTGGTTTGTCTGGCTCGTAAATCCAGTATTCTTGAGCTCCTTGTCCGTAACGATTCTTGATTACCCCTCGGTGAATTCCTTGTTTGCCGCCGGGCCCAGTCTCAGTTTGGGTTGGCGGAGTGGGGGCTTGTGCGGACAGGTTCAAGGCTAAAACTAAAAGCAGAATAGATGTCCCTAATTTCATGATGTACAGCTATCTTAAAGTAACCAATGTTAGGAGGCGAAATTACGGTGAATAGTTTGAAGAACCCAGGCGCAAATCTGTTAATGAGACACCACAGACTTTAGCCTCGTGAAGTTTCAACTTTTC
>JBKPQV010000152.1:0-3841 GCA_046734235.1 Acidobacteriota bacterium | reverse complement strand
GGTGGTGAGTTCGCTTACGTTGGTTGTGAGTTGGTCAAATCGAGTTGTGAGTTGGTCAACGTTGGTAGTGAGTGCGCTTACGTTGGTTGTGAGTTGGTCAAATCGAGTTGTGAGCTGGTTAACGTTGGTGGTGAGTGCGCTTACGTTGGTTGTGAGTTGGTCAACTCGAGTTGTAAGTTGGTCAACTCGATTGTCGGTCCCGGAAATGGCTTGAAGCGCTTGTTCCCAAATAGGTTTTGTGTCGTATTGTTTCATCTCGAGCTTTTCGACACGACCATCCAGCGATTCTAACCGGTTGTCTACAGAGTCAAAGCGACGATCTATTGCGTCGAAACGAGCAAATACTCTTTCTTCAAATGACCGGGAATTGTTTGTCTCTGCGGTATTATTATCACTCATTTTGGCCTTCCTTTCGTGTAAGTGAGGTAGTTGAAAGTCAGGTGGCTTCAGTTGCTTTTTGTACGATTAAACAGCCCCTTAGGTTCGGTTTTCTGTTTCCAGTCAAAGTTATGTCTTCGGCCCCCGTGAAAGGATCTAGTGTAAGTCCGCGCGCTAAGAATGCACCGCAACGCTGGGCATCTCTCTTCCATCCCCGCCTTCAGCAGGTGTCACAACCCGCAACGGTTCGGGCCAGTCAACATTTGGCACATCGCCTGGTCCAAACCTTCCATCCCTGCCGCGTGCCTTTTCTTTTAGCGCTTTCAAAACCTTTTCCGGAGTGATTGGAACTTCGTCAATGCGAACACCAACGGCATCGTAAACAGCGTTCGCGACAGCCGGCATTATTGGTAACAGCGGGCCTTGCCCAACTTCTTTCGCTCCATAAGGGCCATTTGGATCGGGATCCTCAATCAGATAAGTCTTTACCTCGCACATTTCCAACGTTGTGGGACTCTTGTATTCGAGCATCGAGGGAAACTTGTGAACAACGTTGCGGTTTGTTCGATACGTCATCTCCTCCATCAACGCTTCGCCAAGCCCCATGTAAACGCTTCCTTCCACCTGTCCCATTACCAGCATTGGATTAATCGACCTGCCGATGTCGTGCGCGATCCAGACACGTTCGACAACGACAATGCCTGTATCAGGATCAACGTCAAGCTCTACCACACTGGCGGAATAACTGTAGGCGGGAGACGGTCCGACTCCGGCTCCTTTGAATTTGCCGGCAGAAGGCGGAGGTGAATATGAGCCAACAGTCCCAATTGTTCCAAACTTCGATTCAGCCAACACAATCGCTTCTGCAAACGTCACACCAACCTCTGGATTTTCAACATCGAATACGCGTCGCTCAGCGAGTGAGAGATTCTCAATGGGAACCTTTAGCTTTTCAGCGACAGCCATCACCAAAAGTTCACGTGCTCGTTCGGCTGCCTGGAGCGCTGCGTTTCCAGTCATCAAAGTAACGCGACTTGAGTAACTGCCTAAATCCACGGGCGTTAGGTCCGTATCTGCAGTGACAACGCGAATATCAAACGGGTCAATACCAAGTACTTCTGCGACGATGTACGCGAGAATGGAGTCTGAGCCCTGGCCAATATCGGTGGATCCACACATCACGCAAACTCCACCTTGTCGATCCAGTCGCAGTTGAACACCTGACTGCGGCATGTTGTTCCAATAGATTGGTAATCCCGCACCGCAGAGATAGGAGCTGGCAGCGATTCCGATTCCCTTACCGGAAGGCAGTTTTCGATTCTCTCGATCCCAATTCGAGAACTTATTCTTCCAATCTGAGCCTGCGACAACTTTGTCAATACACTCACCCAGTCCCATGCTGCCGATGCGCAGATAATTGGCGGTTAGGGAATGCGCTGGGGCAAGATGATTGCGTCTGATATCCACCGGATCGATTTTTAGCTGTTCAGCAATCTTGTCGAGTTGGATCTCCAGACCAAAACGCGGTTGTGGTGTGCCGTGACCACGCTTTGGTCCACACGGTGGTTTATTGGTGAATGTGCGGAGACCTTGAAACTTGTACCGCGGCACATTATAGGTGACGGTTTGCAGTGCGCCGGTGTAGAAGGTGCTGGCAACTCCATAACTTCCGTAGGCGCCACCATCCAGAAATGTTTGGAAGTGCATTCCAGTAATTGCACCATCTTTTTTAACGCCCGTCTTGACCTTCATCAGTACGGGGTGACGACCACGGTGACAGTAGAAAACTTCTTCACGCGTAAGCGTCACTTTCACCGGCCGGCCGGTGATCATTGCAAGCTTGCAAACTACAACTTCGTGATTGAAGGGATCGCTCTTGCCCCCAAATCCACCACCGTTTGGAGTGGCGATCACTCGAATGTGACTAGCTGGTATTTGCAATACTTTGGCAAGAGCTCGATGAACGTAATGCGGCGTTTGCGTTGAACTCCAGAGCGTTATCTTTTGGTCGGAATCGAAATGGGCAACGGCTGCATGTTGCTCCATTGGCAGATGTGTGTTGCCTTCGTAAAAGAAAGTATCCTCGCGAATTAGATCGGCATCAGCGAAGCCTTCCTCGACATCTCCAAATTCAAGCGACACTTTCTTGTGAACGTTTCCAGAATCTCCGTATTCATGAATACGTGGTTCATCAATGAGCACTGCCTCTTCAATCGAAGAGATTGTGTTTAGCGGCTCATACTCAACCTCGATCAAGTTCATCGCATCGAACGCGACGTCTTCATCGATTGCCGCAACTGCTGCAATCGGATCGCCGATAAAGCGAACTTTGTCGATACACAACGCGTGTTCGTCCTGACTTACAGGAAGAATGCCATACGGAATTGGCATGTCTTTTCCTGTAACTGCCGCAAACACTCCAGGCAGTGCCAGCGCTTTCGAAACATCGATGCTCTTAATGAGCGCATGAGGGAGGTGACTGCGCAGGATCTTGCAGTAGAGCATGCGTGGGAGCACGATGTCGTCGGCGAACTTTGTTTGGCCGACACATTTTGCTCGCGCATCGACTTTGCGAAATGGCTTGCCGATGACGTTCAGGTCGTTTCGTTTTTTGTTACGTTCGTTCAAATTCTTCCTAAAAGCCCAACCAACAGACAGTCCTGCTTATCTGACGACAAACAGATAACCAAATGAAACTTCTTCTCTGCGTCTCGGCGTTCTCCGCGCCTCTTCGTCGAAACTGCTTGGCCGACCTTTAACGCGGAGACGTAGAGATCGCAGAGAGAGTTCCTAAGAAGACACAAAAACACTAAGACACAAAAGTCGACCCGCTCCCAAAGTGAAATTTGTGCCTTCGTGACTTGGGGTCTTCGTGGTTAATGCATCCCTCCAAAGTTTCACTCGGTCTACAAACTGCTCCTAGTCCAAGCCGTAAACACTTTCTCTCGGCAATTCATACTCTTCGCCGCGCATTCGTGCTGCGGCCAGCTCCACTGCTTCATAAATTTTTATGTAGCCAGTACAGCGGCAAAGGTTTCCAGACAACGCATCCTGAATTTCAGGTCTGGTGGGTTTAGGATTCTTCTTTAACAACTCCTCAGCTACTAACAGGAAACCAGGTGAGCAGTATCCGCACTGCGCTGCCCCCAAATCGGCAAAAGTTTGCTGCAACGGATGAAGTTCAGCTCCTTCGGCCATCCCTTCGATCGTCTTAACTTCACGACCCTCAGCTTCGAGACCCAACATCAGGCAGGAGAGAATCGATCGACCATCGACCAGGACAGCACACGTCCCACACTCACCCAACTCACAACCGTGTTTAGTTCCCGTTAAATTAAGGTCTTCGCGTAAGACTTCCAGTAGGGTTTTATGTGGGGCAAACGCGACTTCGGTTTGTTCGGTGTTGAGCGTGAAATTTATATGGACCTTCTGCTTCATTTATCGAAACCATTATGCCTTGAAC
>JBKPQV010000151.1:0-8776 GCA_046734235.1 Acidobacteriota bacterium | reverse complement strand
ACAATCAATCCCCAGTCGAGGGCCACAGCCATACCTAGATTGATATCCTGCTTGTAAATAATTTGATCGCCACTGACCTGGGCATTAAAGATCGGAAACTTTCGCAAGCCTTTGTTCACGGCCTCAAAGATGAATGGCATGAACGTGAGCTTGGTCCCTGTTCTCTCATAAAACTCATCACGCTTGACCTCACGGAGTTTCGCAATACGAGTCATATCGATCTCGTAAACCGTTGTTACGTGGGCCGAGGTTCTTCGCGAGAGGACCATGTGCTCAGCGATCTTCTTACGCATGACACTCATCTGCTCAACGCGATCACCAGCAACAGGCTTAGGTGAGGGTGGCGCTGGCAAGTCGGGAGGAGCGGGTGCTGAAGGTCGCGGTGCCTCGATCGCAGGTGTTCCGACCGGTTTTGCAGAACCTGACTCAATGAAACTCAAAATATCGTTTTTGGTTACTCGACCACTTACACCCGTGCCTTCCAGTTTTGAAATATCCACTCCATGCTCTTGAGCAATCTTTCGCACCAGCGGGCTAGACTTCGTTCGTCGAAGGTCTTCGACGGTTTCCTCGCCTGACGGTTTTGCCTGAACTGGAGCCGGTTTGGACTCGGCTACCGGCGGTGGCGGAGGTGGTGGTGCTGGAGGAACCGCTTCTGGCTTTGGTGCGGCTGCGGGTGGCGGTGGCGGAGGAGGCTCAACCTTAGCAGCTGGTGGCGGTGGCGCTGCGGCCACCGGCTTCTCTTCCTCGGGAGCTGCTGCCTGCCCTGCTGAGTCACCGTCTAGAACGGCAACGACAACATTCACCTCAACTGTATCGCCCTCGTTGTAGCGTACCTCAGTTAGAGTTCCCGCGGCGGGCGATGGAATTTCCGCATCTACCTTGTCCGTTGAAATCTCGAAGAGCGGCTCGTCACGTTCGACGCGCTCTCCAACTTTTTTTAACCACTTCGTAATTGTTCCTTCCGCAATGGATTCACCCATTTGCGGCATCACTACTTCAGTGCTCATCTCATCTCCAGTATTTACTATTTAGTACTTAGTACTTAGTACTTAGTACTTTGTGCTTTGCACTTTGTGGTCCAAAGGACGAAGTACAAAGTACAAAGCACCAATCCCAAATAAGCTAAAAACTATCGGACATTCAATACGCCGCTAACTTCCTGGCTGCACTAACTACATCTGATGTTTGCGGCAAGTAATAGTCTTCGAGCGGGGGCGAATACGGTACCGGCGTATCTAGCGAGGCAACTCGAACTATTGGCGCATCGAGCCACTCAAAAGCTTCTTCGGCGATCAGCGCAGCAATCTCACCGCCAATGCCGCCTGTACGAGAAGCTTCATGAAGGACCATAGCCCGACTCGTTTTCTTTACGCTGGCAAGTATTGAAGCCTTATCAAGTGGGGCCAGTGTTCGCAAATCAATAATCTCTACATCGAGGCCTTCTTTTTCCAGCTCTTCTGCTGCGTCCAGCGCAGTTAAAACCATCGCGCCAAAGGTGATGATTGTCAGGTCGCGTCCTTCGCGTACGACACGGGCTTTGCCGATCTCAACGATGTAGTCATCTGCTGGAAGATCTTCGCGGAGGCGTGGCAAGCGGTATAGTTTTTTGTGCTCGAAAAAGAGAACCGGATCCGGATCGCGAATTGCGGCTTTTATCAAACCCTTGGCGTCATAAGCTGTCGCGGGTTCGACGATCTTTAGACCCGCTGTATTTAGAAAAAACGATTCGGCATTCAGCGAGTGAAATGGACCAGAACGCACGCCAGATCCACATGGCCCACGAAAAACCGTTGGCAAGCCCGCCCCCCAACGGTACCTGCATTTCGCTGCATAATTGGTGAGCAAATCAAACCCGGCAGAAATGAAATCGATAAATTGAAACTCTGCAACGGGACGCATACCCATTAGCGCTGCACCGCAAGCAGCGCCTACAATTGCGCCTTCCGAAATCGGCGTATCAATTACCCGCTCGCGGCCAAACTCATCAATCAGGCCATCAGTCACTTTAAACGCCCCACCGTAGGCGCCAACATCTTCGCCAATCACGAAGACCGTCGGGTCACGTTCCATCTCTTCCCAGATCCCCTGGCGGATCGCCTCGACCATAGTGGCCGGGCCACCGCGCTCAGGGCGCGCAGATTTGTGTTCTTTCTTAACGGCAGTTGACATAGTTCTTAGTTCTCAAGGACCTTAGGTCGAAAAGCTGGTGGGACAACGCTATTGTCGAAAACTCCGTAAGCAGCTTGCTCCGCATCAGGCATCGGCGATGATTCCGCCCACGCGCAGTCGTCGTCGATCTCTTTGTTCACCCCAGCCACGATCTCCTCAAGTTGTTCTTTGGTAGCAACCTTGCGACCTAACAAATACTTTTCAAAACGATCAATCGGATCGTTGTGCGTTTCCCACCATTCAATTTCACCAGGAGCTACATAACGCTGATCATCGTGCTCGGCGTGTCCCTTGCGACGGTAAGTCTTAGCCTCGATCAAAACGGCTCCGCCGCCCCCGCGCGCAAAATCTGCCGCATGCTTGGCTACCTCGTAACAGGCCACCACATCGTTACCGTCAACTATATGCGCCGGAATTCCATAGCCGGCAGCCTTTTCAGCCAAGTCGTGAACGGCAGTCTGCAAACTCGTTGGCGTGGAATACGCATATTGATTATGTTCAGCTACAACGATCAACGGTAGACGCTGAACTGCTGCAAAGTTGAGCCCTTCGTGAAACGCTCCAGTACTCATCCCGCCATCCCCAATATAGGCAAGGGCAACAAAGTCTTTCTTTTGCATCCTGGCCCCCAGGAGTAGTCCTGTCATCACTGGAATCATGTCGCCCAGGTGAGAAATTGGACCAATGAAACCTTTCTCCATGTCACCAAAATGGATATTGAGATCGCGGCCACCAGATGGGCCCCAGGCTTTAGCCATGTATTGCGCGAATATGTCGCGAGGTCGAATTCCTTTCACCAACACTGCTCCAAGATCGCGAATCAACGGCGTGATGAAATCCTGCTGCTGTAGGGCGTAGCAAGTGCCGACCGCGGTGGCTTCCTGGCCCAATGAACGAAACACGCCACCGACAACCTTGGTCTGCCGGTAAAGGTTAACCAGTCGCTCTTCCACCAGCCGGGTTAGCTTGAGATAGCGGTAAAGCTCAAGTAATTGATTCGTCTTCAGGGACGTATCGCTTGAACAAGTCAGCACCTTACCTTCCGCGGGTTTGTGCGGCTCATACTTGGTGCTCACGCGCATTTGAAAACGCGTGACTGGAGCACGGCGTCGACGGTGCGGTTTTTTGCTATTGCCGGCTCGCGTTTCCGGCTTTGAAGATTGCTCTGCCATTAGATGTGTACCGCAAGGTCATGAACACCTTCGGCGGCTTCCATGACGGCTTCAGAGATTGTTGGATGTGCGTGCATCGTTCGTCCCAGCTCATCAGCCGTGGACTCCAACTGCATCGCAACACAAGCCTCGGCAATCAGCTCCGTTGCGTGTGGGCCAATGATGTGAACACCAAGGATTTCGTCGTACTTTTTCTCGCTGACGATTTTCACAAAACCCTCTTCCTCGCCAAGTATGCGAGCTTTACCTGACGCTGAAAAAGGAAACCTACCAACCTTAACGTCGTAGCCTTGTTCTTTTGCTTTGGCCTCCGTAAGTCCTACTGATGCAACTTCTGGATCGCAATAGGTGCAATTAGGGACCAACCTGAGATTGATAGGTCGTACATCTTTTTGTCCCGACATGTGCTCAACCGCAACAATGCCTTCTTTTGAAGCAAGGTGTGCCAGCAGCGGTGTCGGCACGACATCACCAATCGCATACACCCCTTTTTCGGCAGTCTGCTGATACTCATCAACCGTTATGAAGCCGCGGTCGAGTTTGACCTTTGTCCCCTCAAGTCCAAGTCCTTGCGTATAGGGCATTCTGCCCACTGCCACCAGCAACATTTCTGCTTCGAGCGTGACCGTTTCACCTTTTCCTGTTTTTCCCGTAACGCGAACCCCTGTCTCAGTCTTTTCAAGTTTTTCAAGCTTGGTATCGACTTGTGACTTGATTCCTCGTTTGCGAAAACTGCGTTCAAGTTCTTTTGAGACTTCTTCATCCTCCAAAGGAACCAGGCGAGGTAACAATTCGACGATCGTTGTTTCAGCGCCAAAGCGGGAATACACGGAAGCGAATTCGACACCAACAGCACCAGATCCCATGACGATTAGCGACTTAGGTACATCCTTCAATTCAAGGATGTGATCGCTATTTACGACGTGGACTCCGTCAGTCTCAAAGCCAGGGATTGGTCTAACAACTGAACCCGTCGCAATGATGATGTTCTTTGTTTCGATTATTTGCTTCTTGCCTTCAGCATCGGTTACCTCAACCTTGCCTGGTAAAGCCAGTTTGCCGGTCCCCTTGAACACGGTAACCTTGTTCTTCTTCATGAGGTACTCGATGCCCTTCGAGTTTTTCAAAACTACTTTTTCTTTTCGCTTTTGAACGTCTGCAAATGCCAACTGTATTCCTGAGGCCTGGACGCCAAAGTCGGCAGCGTGTTGCATTTGTTCGTAGACGTGGGCCGACATCAGCATTTGCTTGGTAGGAATACAGCCACGCAGAGTACAGGTACCACCAAGTCTCGTGTCTTTTTCAACGATCGCGACCTTAAGGCCCAACTGACCTGCGCGGATAGCTGCAACGTAACCTCCTGGACCGCTCCCAATGATCGTCACATCAAACTTTTCGTTAGCCAATTTAGATAGTTCCTCTCGTCAAAACA
Source organism: Acidobacteriota bacterium (assembly GCA_046734235.1). Classification (GTDB taxonomy): domain Bacteria; phylum Acidobacteriota; class Blastocatellia; order Pyrinomonadales; family Pyrinomonadaceae; genus PSRF01. The sequence goes on along the minus strand of JBKPQV010000151.1, from coordinate 4,000 downwards.
GTAATAGAGTACAAGTGATGAGTTATTAGCGATGGGATCTTGACACGCGGGCGCTCGTCACTTCTATGTAGACTCAAGCTCGTTAATTGAAAGACGGGCATTATAATCGTTTGCCACGCAGCGGCCAAACCGGCCCTTTCTTGAAACATCGATAGGGCCTTGCATATCTAATGTTCGCTGTAACAAAGCGGTGCCAGGCCACCGCACTCCAAAGAAAAGGACCTGACCATGAAGCATTCTGAAGGTTTTCTTAACTTAGTAAACGACGCTAAAAGCCGAATCAAAGAGACCACCGTCGAGGAAACGATTCAGCGAATGAAGTCGAACCCAGACACCAAACTTGTTGATGTTCGTGAGGATCATGAGTGGGAGGCGGCCCATGCGGCGGGCTCTATTCATTTAGGAAAGGGAATAATCGAGCGGGATATTGAGGTGACCGTACCTGATAAGGCTACAGAAGTAATCCTCTACTGTGGCGGTGGCTTTCGTTCCGCACTCGCTGCTGACGTCTTGCAATCGATGGGCTACACAAACGTGTTTTCAATGGCCGGCGGCTGGAAGGCTTGGAAAGAAGCCGGTGCTGACATCGAATCAGGTGAGTAAGTGACTTCCAGATAAAAAGGGCGTGCCCTTGAAGGGGCACGCCCGAGAAAACAACCTCTCATTCTCTAATTAGAACTCGAAGCGTACTGCCAACTGAACCTGTCTTTCACGGAACAAGGTGCTGTCCGCACCAGTCGTTGTGCCGAATGGTGTGTTGTAAGTCAGTGTAGTTCCTGACAGAGTTGCTAAGGTCGTGTTGACGGTCGTTACCTGGGTACGGTTGAAAAGGTTAAACCCTTCGACCAGCACCTCAAGCTTCGTGCCTTCTGTAATGCTAAAGCGACGAGACAAGCGACCATCGAGGTACCAAATGTTTGGTTGCTTAAAGAAGTTGCGTGGAAATAACGCCAGGCGAGTTGCACCACCCGAGCCATTCGCACCGCCTCCGGGAGTATTACAACCGGAAGCTGCTGGGAAGACATTGGGAGTACAGCTCGAACCGCTAAACCCAAAACTGGCTGGACTAATCGAGCCAGAAATGTTTCCGGTGTAACGCTGACCAGAAAAGGCATTCAAGATTGGCGCGAACGTCCAACCGTTAAATACTTTCGCCGCTGTACCATCCTTAAACCAATTCGGATTGTAGACGACGCTGGCTACGAACTTCTGTCTTCGATCAAACGCTGACAAAGCCTCTTCACCATCCTGGTCGAAAGCGTTGAACGGCAAGTTGTTGGACGTGAAGGTTACCGAACTCTGACCGTTGTCCTGTGCACGCGACAAGGTGTAGTTGGTTTGGAACTGCAAACCATTAGTCAACCGGCGATTCGCCTGGATCACCAGCGCGTGATACTTCGAGTGCACGTCGCTTCGGATCTCGGTGATTTGCTGGAAGGCAGTGTTTGGTCTTGGACCAACAAATATCGGCGTGAGATAGGTTAGTCCAGGGAAACCAACAAGCGAAATCGGCACAACGCGAACCGGTTGCGGCAAGTTTGTGTCGACGAAGTTTGGCAACGAGTTACCAAAGCTGCCCAGGTACGAAGCAGATACGACCGTGTTTCGCGCAATCTCGCGCTCAAAAATGAAGTCATACTGATGGATCTGTGGCAGTTGGAAGTTCGATGCGAAATACTGAACTGCACCAACGGGCGGGTTCGATGCTGGCAGCAGGTTGGGATAAATCGGCAGTGTTGCACAATTGTCCGCTGTAGAACCTGTACAGCCAGAAAGATTGGTCGCACTGATGGTGAACTGACGTTGGCCCCTGTCAGTTCCAACACCAGTGTTAACTAACGAGTTGTACACTGTCGAGTTAATTACGCGACCGTAGTACAGACCCCAGCCACCCCGGATGCTGGTCTTGCCATCGCCATTCAAATCGTATGCAAATCCAATTCTGGGACCAAAATTGTTTCGGTCATCAACTGAGTTGTCGGTTTGTGGCAACGCAGAGTTTTGATTGAACGGTTCCGGATTGGCCTGATACTCGTATCTCAATCCGAGGTTCAGGGTTAATCGCGGATTCACCCTCCAGTCGTCCTGGATAAAGTAGTTGATGTCCGTGGTCTTCATCGTAAGACCGAGCACGCCGAAACCCTGATTAAAGTTGCCTGTGTAACACTTGCCCGCGCGTCGAAAAGTGTTCACATTTGAAACAACCACGGGACTGACACATCTACCTGGCAAATCTGTGTTGTTATTCGCGGCTGACAGCGCGCGAATCGCACCGTTTGTAGTGAAGTTGGTGTAGTCGACTATGAAATCTCCAAGTCCATTCGCGCCGGAGTAGTTGAACTCACCTCCGGAGAAACGAAGGTTATTGATGATGTCTTTGACGAAATTGATATCACCACCAAACTTAATTGTGTGGTTGCCATATGACATGGTGACGGTATCGGCAAACTGCCAACGTCGTTCGTCCGGGAATGAAACTCGTTCGAGAAACTCAGGCATACCAAAGGTGAATCCACCATTGACGAACGTTTGCGGTGATCGGCCACCTACTGCTGTCGTTGGCTCTCCAGCGATAGGCGGTTGGCTGAATTGATATTCGTTGTCACGTCCCCACTGCATGCGAAACTCATTCAACAATGTTGGAGAAAGCGTGGTGGCGAGCTTTGCGTTAACGGCATCAATTTGGACGAAGTCGTTGCCGAAGTTGTCAATTGCGCGAGTGTTTGTCGCTTGCGTTTGGATGCCAGCCGGCGAGTCCCAGCGCAATCTATTGTAGCTAACAGTCAGCGTGTTCTTATCGTTGATATTCCAGTCAACTTTCGGCAGGAATAGTTTTTGATCACCCGTCCTCGGCACTGGACCAGAAAGGCTTTGCAAGAACGACAAAGCATTATCAACCTGAGTACCCGTCAGGCCGCGACTAATTAGGCCGCTCCTGGTTGTGGCTGGAAGATTCAAGAAGTTGTTGGTTTGGAAGATTGACAAGCCAGGAAAATCGCGGTTTTGTTGATCGTAGCTAAAGAAGAAGAAAGCCTTGTCTTTAACTATCGGACCACCAATAGTGCCGCCAAATTGATGTCGCACATCTTTCGGCTTGTAACCGACTGGAGTAAATACTCCATTGACTAATTCCGTTTTGGTAGCCAGTGGATTTCGCGCGCCCCACTTGTTGTTGCGTTGGTAGTAGAAAACGCCGCCATGGAACTCGTTAGTACCACTCTTGGTGATGGCGTTTACAACGCCACCGGCTGAGCGACCATATTCAGCTGAGTAGCTCGACGTATTGACCTGGAACTCGCGAATAGCAGCCTGGCTAACTGAGTAACTAATGCGAGTACGGCCACGCTCTTCAGCAAAGAACGCCTGATTGTTGTCGCCGCCATCGATCGTATTGTTGTTCAGCAGGCCGGAGATCCCACGGAAACTGATTAGCCCGAATGTACCGTCAGGAACAGCACCGGGTGTCAGTAACGCGAAGTTGGACCAACGTCGGCCGTTGATTGGCAATTCATTGATTGACGTTTGGTTAATATTGCTGGAGAAGTCTTGTTGGGTGGTATTGATAACCGGAGCTTCGGCAGTAACATCGACCGTGCCGGTTACCGGACCAAGCGCCATACCCAGCTCAAGAGGTGTCTCGCGACCAACCTCGACGACAATATTGTCCTGGGTCAGCTGACCGAAACCGGTAGCATTCACAGTGATCGAATATTTGCCTGGCTGCAGGTTTGGAACTTTGAAACGACCGCCATCATCCGAGGTGGCCGAATCCTCTTTGTTGGTTTCCATGTTGCGCACTGTGACAGCAGCGCCCGGCACCACCTCTTTATTGGGATTTTGAACCACGCCTCCGATTGCACCGGTGGTGGTTGATTGCGCCATGGTAATGATGCTCAGTGATAGCACCGCCACGGACACAAAAAAGAACTTTACAATTTTCGACATACTGGGGAACTCCTTACGGAATGAGTTAACAGTTAAATGCGCCTCAGTCAGTTGG
>JBKPQV010000150.1:0-3867 GCA_046734235.1 Acidobacteriota bacterium | reverse complement strand
GTAGCGGGTGGGCCCTAGCAGAGGATCGACTGTGATGAGTTGAGCGCATTATTGGGCCCACCCGCTACCGCGAAGGTGGTACTGACCTCATCCAACCGCGTCATAATCTCTTATACTTTACAGCCAACTGAAGACATTTCTACAGTACTGCAAATGCTTTTTTCATTCGCTGGACGCCTTCACTAAGTTGTTCCAAATCAGCACAAAACGACACTCTCAAGAATCCTTCGCTCTCGCTACCAAATGCGGATCCCGGAACCGTGATCAACTTCTCGGCCAAAAGTGCTTCAGCAACCTTCATTGAAGTTCCAAACTTGCTGACATCAACCATTGTATAGAACGCGCCGTCTGGAGTGACTGACCGCAGCCCCAACTCTGAATCGATCAAGCTCGTGAGATGATCACGACGTCGTTTGAAGGTTTCTCGAAAACCAGCGCGTGCACTCGCTGCCTCATCACTCCAGGCGACTAGAGATGCCTTCTGTGATACGGCTGACGCACAAGTGGTAACATAACCATGTAGCACAAGTGCGGCTTGAATTACAGCAGGGTCACCCGCAATCCAACCAAGACGCCAACCGGTCATGCTCATCGACTTCGATAAACCACTGATGACGATTGTCCGATCGTAATAGGAAGACGCTGTCTCGGGACGTTCTTCTGTGTAATACAAATCCCGATAAATTTCGTCGCTAATTAGATAGGCTCCATGATCTCTTACAGCATCCGCAATTCCTATTAGATCGGATTTGGACAAGGCCCGACCAGTTGGATTCGACGGACTAATGCAAACAACAATTTTCGTCCGCGGTGTCAGGGCACGACGAAAGTCTTCGAGATCAAAACCGAAGTTGTTTGCTGCTGGTAGCCTGTAAAAAGTGGATGTACCACCTGCCATCCTGACGATCGTTGGGTACGCAACAAAGCCCGGGTTCGGCAGCAACACCTCATCACCCTCATCAACGAGCGTAAGCAACGCCAGATAGAGTGCCTCCTGAGATCCGGCAGTTACTATCACTCGTTCAGGTTTGCCTTCCAGGTAGGAATAGCTCGAGGCAATTTTCTCTCTTAGGGCGGGCAATCCAGCATGTGAAGTGTAACCATTCTGTTCGGAGGTAATCACTCGAACAGCTGCTTGACGAACCACTTCTGGCGTCGGGAGATCTGGTTCTCCCAGGCCAAGATTCAGGCTGCCAGGTAACGCGCGATCGAAGACCTGTCGAATAACACTCTTCTCAATTCCCTGTAAACGTTTTGGCAGTGCAAAGTCTTTCAACGTAAATAGTCCTCTAGTTGCACTGCGGCATCAGTCTTTTCGTCACGGTACTTAACGATGATCGCGGCATATAACGAAAGCCCCCAACTTCGCCCAGGCTCATTCTTAATTGCACGGGCCCCTGGGACAACAACCGCTCCTGCGGGAATTTCCAGTGGACCACCTGCACGCCGTTGATAGACTTCATTACGCACTAGATCATAAACGGGTGTTGACCCGGTCAAGGTTGTTCCAGTTGCCAGCACGGCTCGCTCTCGGACAATCGTGCCTTCATACACGCCACAGTTTCCACCAACTAACACATCGTCTTCGATGATCACTGGAACAGCGCCAACGGGTTCCAATACACCACCAATCTGAGCAGCAGCAGAAATATGAACACGCTTGCCGATTTGCGCGCACGAACCCACAAGTGCATGACTGTCAATCATCGTTCCCTCATCAACGTAGGCGCCTGCGTTGACATACATCGGTGGCATACAGACCACGCCAGGTGCAATGTAAGAACCGTCTCGAATGCTGGAACCCCCGGGGACAATGCGAATGTTCTCGGAGGTAGTGGTTGGACGCAGTGGATAGGTGTCCTTGTCAAAAAATCTCAAACCAGATCCGTCGGAAATCTCTTTCAGCTTACCCATGCGAAATCCGATGAGTATGCCCTGCTTCACCCATGAATTCACCGACCAATTACCATCGCCAGTTCTTTCAGCTGCACGGATTTCTCCGCGATTCAGCGCTCGCTTGAATTCTTCGAAAACTGCGCGGTCCTGTTCGGTGAATTCTCCAGCTGGACGTTTGGCAATCTCCTCAATCTGTTCACGCAGTTGCATGTGCGGTTTCCTTGAGTGCGCCCAACGCGATCAGAATTTCCCGCAATCGCGCTCGAGTTTTTTCCTGAACTGGAACTAGTGGTAAACGGAAGTTTTCTTCGATTAATCCCATCATGGCCATCGCGGCTTTGACTGGACCAGGGCTCGACTCGATAAAGTTAGCTTCGAGCAACGCCAGTAGTCGATAGTGCAGCGCACGAGCCTCATCCCAATTCCCTGCTAACGCTTGCCCGACCATTTGTGACATTTCTGCAGGCAGCTCATTTGAAGCGACTGAAATTAACCCGTCGCCACCGAGCGCAATGATCGCCAGCGTCAAAGAATCGTCACCTGAAATGACTCGAAATCCAGCCGGCCTATCTCGCAAGATTTCCATAATTAATGAGAAGTTCCCGGATGCTTCTTTAACCGCGACGATGTTTTCCAGATCGCGAGCAAGTCGAATCGTTGTCTGCGCCGCGATGTTCGAAGATGTGCGACCCGGAACGTTGTAAATTACTATCGGCAGGTCGGCTACAGATTCCGCGACGGCGCGAAAATGCGCATACAGGCCTTCCTGTGTTGGTTTGTTGTAATACGGAGCAACCGAAAGCACGCCATCGACACCAATGTCGCGTGCGGTTTGGGAATACTGGATCGCGGCAGCGGTTGAGTTGCTACCTGTGCCGGCGATGACCTTCGCTCGTCCTTTAGCAACTTCAACAGTCGTGCGAATAACCAACTGGTCTTCTTCATCGGTCATCGTAGCGCTTTCGCCTGTTGTGCCGCAGGGAACCAATATTTTGATGCCGCCGGCGATTTGATAATCGATTAGAGAGCGCAAACGTTCGATATCAACTTCGCCAGTTGCAGTAAACGGGGTGACGATCGCGGTCGCACAACCCCTGAGCCAATCAACTTGCATTGTCATCACTTACCTCCTAATAAGCTGTGCTTCGTACTAAGTACTAAGTACTCTTCCTAAGCATCTCATCAATTACTTCGCCAAACTCAAAGACCCCTTTTCGTCCAATCACCCATTTCGCTGCTAACAATGCGCCGGCCGCAAACCCCTGGCGCGAGCGCGCTGTATGAGTCAAGAGAATCTGATCTGCTTCAGAATCAAACCCAACACGATGTGTTCCTGGAATAAAACCGGCTCTCGTCGACGAAGTCGGAACTTCGGTTTGAAATTCTTTCGTCATCAAGTCGTGTAAACGTAGAGCTGTCCCTGAAGGAGCATCGCGCTTTCGGGAATGATGCGCTTCTTCGATAAAGGGAGCATAACCCTCAAGCGTTGAAAAAAGACGCGAGGCATTCGTTACGATGTTGTAGAAAACATTTACTCCAATCGAGAAATTAGCTCCAAACACGAGCGTTCCCTGGTTCGTGATGACGAATCGTTTGATTTCTTCCTCGCGATTCTTCCAACCTGTAGTTCCTTCAACGATTGGAACGCCTGCCGTAACACAAGCTTCAATGTTGCGAGGTACAGCTTCGCCGACAGAGAAATCAATAGCGGCATCGTGTCCACGAAGTTTTTCAGCTAAATCGTCGATGGGAGTCGATCTAGCGATGTATCCAACCTCGCCACCAGCTTTATTAACCTGTGCGGCAACCAGCTGACCCATCGCACCATATCCGAAAAGGGCTATCTTCATAATCTCTCTCGTCTTTAGTAACCCGCTCAGACCTTAGCGTGTGCCTGGTCCTGGGAGCGCGGGCGTCCTCGCCGGCCCTTTTGCAAAGTCGAACTTCCGGATCAAAGCGTTAGTGTTGGCC
>JBKPQV010000149.1:0-6403 GCA_046734235.1 Acidobacteriota bacterium | reverse complement strand
ACACTCCAGAGTCTACTGCAACGGCTATTAAGAAATTTGAAGAAGCGTTTTCGCTCTATAGTCCGCTTGGAGATCGAAACGAACAGTACACTGCCATGATTAATATGGGCCTTACGTACAGGCTCAGACGCGAGTGGATGGGAGCATTCGCACCTTTTGAACGAGCCTTTCAGATCGCCAAAGAGCTGGGAGACGACCGCAGGCAAGCTGAGTCGCTCGAAGCTATGGCAGACGTGCAAATCACCAACGATCAGGGAAAAGCCTTGCAATTTGGTAATGAGGCCTTTAAAAAATATCAAGCGATCGGCGACAAGAAGAAACAAGCATTCATGCTCAGCTGGATCGCCGATATCCATTACCTCTGGGGAGAGGAGGAAAAAGCGAGGGATATCTCTAGCCAACTCCTGCTGTTGTACCAATCACTCGGAGATAAAACTGGAGAAGCTCTGACGCTCAGTCGCATCAGCTCCTCATATCATGTGCAAAACGAACTGCAAAAGGAGCTGGAATATTCGCTCAAGACCTTGGCCATTTGGCAGTCAATTGAAAACAAGAAGCAGGAAGCTGTCGAGCGGTCAAGCATCAGCAGCCTGTACGCCAGACTAGGCGAACGAGAAAAGGCACTGGATCACGCCGAGAAAGCTTTGTCGCTGAGTCGAGGAGATAAAAACACAGAAGCCCAGGTGATGGTCAACGTCGGAACGGCCTATTATAAATTGGGCGACATTGAGCGAGCGCTGGCTTTGTATAACGAACCGTTGAGTTATTGGCACAATGCGGGTCATACGCGAAGCGAGGCCATCGCGCTCAGACACATCGCCATCGCCCTTCGCGATCTTGGTCGACTCAACGAGGCACGAGCAAACATCGAAAAGTCCATTGCTCTGGTGGAGGTGATGCGCGACCACGCCGGCAGTCCTGAGCTACAGTCTTCCTTCATCGCAACATTGTTCCCTTTCTATGAACTCTACATCGATATATTGATGCGCCAGCAAGCGGGTGATCCGAAGGCGGGGCACAGTATCGAGGCACTGGCCTTCACAGAAAAAGTGAAAGCGCGATCCCTCATGGATCTTCTTACTCAAGCTCGAGTTGCTCTAAAACCGGAAGTTGATTCAGATCTGATAAACCGCGAACGAAATATCGCCGAGCGCATTACGGTTAGCCTCGATACTTTGACGGCGCTGCTAAAAAGTAAATACACAGAGGCACAAAAGATCGAAGCTCAGCGAAAGATTGATGCTTTAGAATCAGAGCGCCGGCAAGTGCAGGCTGAGATTCGAGAGCGCGGCTCGCGTTATTCTGCAATCACCAAAGCTCAACCACTTAGCATCACGGAAATCCAACAGCAGGTTTTGGATGGCAACACCCTCTTGCTCGAATATGAGCTTGGTAATGACAGTAGCTACCTGTGGGCGATGACGCCTGACGGTGTACAGAGCTATCGATTGCCACCGAGAGCCGAAGTTGAAGCACAAGCCCGGCGCGTCTACCAGTTACTGATTGCGCGGCAGCCTGAGCCCGGTTTGGCAGTCGCTCAACAACGCGCACGTGAGACGACGGCAGACTCGCAATACCAAACGCAGGCGAGCATCTTGAGCAAGATGCTACTTGGCCCAGTGGCTTCCCAGTTGGGTACGAAGCGTTTGCTGATTGTCGCCGATGGCGCTTTGGAATACTTACCCTTTTCTGCCTTGCCAGCACCGGCAACCCAGGAAACGGAAAGCAAGGCGGATCCGAAACCACTAATACTCGATCATGAAATCGTAAGCTTACCCTCTGCTTCTGTGCTCGCTTTGTTGCGTCGCGAGTTTGCTACTCGTCAACCTGCCAATAAGATGGTCGCAGTGCTGGCCGATCCGGTTTTCGAAATCGATGATGCAAGGGTCAAAATCAGCCGTGTTTTAAACAAGAAGGGTACAGCCCCGCAAAATCAAATGGGACAAGCTGTCGCGTCATCTTCCGATTCATCAACGGTGCTCAAACGAGCGCTTAATAGCGTAAGAGGTGATGAAGGGCGCGCCGGCCTACAACGTTTACTCTTTAGCCGCGACGAGGCGGAAGCAATTCTCTCTGCGCTACCACCGCAGCAAGGAAGTTTGAAGGCGCTGGATTTTCGTGCCAATCGCAACACGGCGATGAGCGATGAGCTGGGCCAATATCGCATTATCCATTTCAGCACACATGGTTTGCTGGATAGCCGCCATCCGGAATTGTCAGGGCTGGTGCTGTCGCTCTTCGACGAAGAAGGACACCCGGAAGAAGGATTCCTGCGGCTAAACGAGATTTACAACTTGCACCTTAACGCGGATCTTGTTGTCTTGAGTGCCTGTCAAACCGGCCTCGGAAAAGAAGTAAGGGGCGAAGGATTAATGGGTCTCGTCCGAGGTTTTATGTATGCGGGCTCGCCCCGAGTCGTTGCGAGCCTGTGGCAAGTTGATGATGCCGCGACTGCCGAGTTGATGAAGCGTTTTTATAGAGGAATGTTTCAGGAGAAGTTGCCTCCGTCGGCGGCTCTCAGAGCCGCACAGATAGAGATGCTCAAGCGAAAACATTGGCAATCGCCTTACTATTGGGGAGCATTCGTGCTTCAAGGTGAATGGCGGTAGGAGGTCGGTGCAAAAACTCAACTAGTTTTGGGTAGGCCTATTAAAGGTTGGTCCTAGTCTTTTTCTTAAAGGATCTGTCGAGGGTCGCGGTAACCGGATAGTCATTATCATCCGGATTAAGACGGGCGTTGACGCTACCAATAAACTTTTTCCCACCTTTGTTCATCACAAACCGCCCGCTGCGAAAGGCATATGCAGTACTTGTAATACCCGACTTGAGCTTAAATCGCAGGGTTTTGCCGACGACTATGCCTTCGAAAACTGGATCATCAAAAGACACGCGGTCGCCCTCTTGTCTGAAGCACCCTAAACCCGAGCGAGCGAATGCCCCCTTTCCCGCGAAAGTCCAACATCCGGCGAAGTCAGATATCTCAGAGGATTTGTCGAGCGTCGCGGTGACCGGATACTCATTATCGTCGGGATTGAGACTGGCATTGACGCTACCAATGAACTGTTTCCCACCTCTTTGCATCTGAAACCGCCCGCTGCGAAAGGCATAAGGCGTATTTGTAATACCCGACTTGAGCTTAAATCGCAGGATGTTGCCGACGACCATGCCTTCGAAGGTGGGATCATCGAAAGACACTCGGTCGCCTTCTTGTTGGAAGCACCCTAAACCCGCGCGAGCGAATGATCCCTTTCCCGCGAAAGTCCAGCATCCGGCGTAGTCAGACGGCGCGACCTTGGGAGCATTCACGTTGGTAGCAGTCACGCTAGAAGTATTGTCGCTAACTGAATAGTCTGGCGACGGTGCTGGTACTGAACTTGGCGTGACTCCGGCTTGCGATGTCTCTTCATCGGCAGTTGCTTTGTGCCTTACGGTGACTTTGACTGAAGCTAGCAGCACGTTTGAGTCGGAGAGCTTGAACTCATAGCTTTTACCAAATTCAACTTTTACGTTACGAATCCCTTTGCCCTGCTCGACGATGAAGGTCTCGTCATTTTCATCGACCCTTACCCAGACTTCGGCGTAAGGATGGTCCTTCCCGCCATTCCATTCGAGAGTCACAGTTCCGCTCGTCCGGCCAGCCGGTAATACAACAGGATTGTTATCTGCAATTATAAAAGGCGGCGGTGGTAACTGTTGCTGGGCCTGACCGCTCGCACCCAATAGCAGCAAGAGGCTTAAGGCGGTAAGTAATGCCAGGCTGGCGTGGTTCATGATTTTCTTTGCTCCTTCACGGGTGAAATATCAGAGTTGAGTTGCGGTGAATGACGAGAGAAATCTAGGGTGTAGTTTTCGTGTACTTGAAATTGAACTCTGCTGATTTAGCGAGTATCTGATCGCCTCGATCATAGCGTTCCAAAAATACGATGAACTTGAGTTGATGGAACCCGGCTCCTTTGAAGTGGAATTCCTCATACGGAATGAAGAGACTCTTGTCCGAATACCTGGTAGAAGCGAAGCGGGGCTTGATCTTAACGTACGTGACCACGTGGCCATCACTGGTGCTGTAGTCTCCTTGCAGATCCGCGCCACTAAGTTGAGTACCATCCCTATGGTAAAAGTGAGCGACCAACGTGCATTCGACGTTCAAGTTATTTTTCACGATAAAACTGGTGTGAATGCGCATCCCTTTTTTACCATCAACTTTTACGTCGTACTCTACCCATATCTTTTCAAACGTTCCGTCCATATCGAACGCGTTGACCGGGATAGGTGCGACGACTTCAGTTGCTTCGCTCTTGCGTGAATTGCCACTGGATACTGGCATGCTTATGAGTGACATCGAGAGCGCGCACAGAATGCCGAACAATTTCTTTTGCATTGGCAAGAACCTTTCAGTTGTTCGAACCACTATTATCGCGATCAATTATGCTCATTCGATTGACGATTTTGAGTAGTACTGGCCTCCGAGACTCAACTCATTCCACTCATCCTGGTAACATCGAGCCTCTTGCTTCCACACTGATTTCTCGAAGTATGCTTTCCCAACACAACCCACGACCCGACTCCTGAGACGCCTCCATCGTGGTGGTCCAAATAGAGTTCGATAGACTCCCTACAGGTGTACACACCTTTTTCCGTATCACTTGCGCTTTGGTAGTCAATTAAGCAGCGCACATAGTGGTTGTGGTTGGGAAACGCCCTGACGCAGTTCGTTGAATAATGAGCGTACTTGCCGCCTGACGCGTCGCGTACCGACCGAGCATATTCGCGGGCTACTTCCCTGGCCTTTTTCAGATCAATGTTGTGCGCAGATGTACTCCGCGTATCGACTAGGCCAGTCCCCATCAAGAAAACGACCAGCACGACTAGTGACTTTCTCCGCATAAACGACTCTCCTAGAATTCACAGTTTGACGAGCTTTCTAATGAAGAGTGGCGCGGACGCGCCGAACGTATCGCAAGAATTTTCAGCAGTGCGAGCGGGGAAGAGTGCTATAAACATCTCGCTCCTCCCGGAGCGAACGAACTTAGGGAGTTTTGCAAAACCTCCAAAGGGTAACAGTAAGATTGCGCAGCGATGTTTCAATAGACGCAATCACCGTATGATTCATGGAACGGGAACTAACCTCGCAAGCTTTCATAAGGCTAATGGAGCGCCTCGGAGAGGACGAAGAACAGGCGGCCAAAAAATATGAGGAACTGCGTCTCATCTTAATCAGGACCTTTGAGTGGCGTGGTGCCCCCTTCCCCGAAGAACACGCCGACGAAACACTCAATCGCCTCGCTCGAAAGCTTGATGAGGGGGTGGAAATCCGAAACATCAACGACTATGCCTACACGGTCGCTCGACTGGTTTGGCTGGAGGCACTAAAGGGGGTCGATAACCGCCGTGCACCGCTTGATGAAATCCAGCATGAGCCAATAGCGCTCGACACTTCACGCGAAGTGGCGGAAAAAGAAGACCGTTTAGATTGCCTGGATAACTGTCTCGACGCACTTCCTTACGCGAGCCGGGATTTGATCATAGAGTATTACGTAGACGAAAAACGTAACCGAATTGATCGCCGCAGAGATTTGGCGGAGCGCCTGGGATTGCGTCGCGACGCACTGGCAAATCGCGCCCAACGCCTGCGCGACAAACTGGAACAATGCGTAACGCGCTGTCTCCAAGAAAGATCAACGATATGAATGGGTGGTTTTCGCCACTAGAAAGTGATAGCCGCGTAGTCGGCGCTAATCCAGACAACGGCAGTCTGGGTGCGGATGAGGTTTGTCTTGCGAGCTCACTTTTGAACGGAGAAGATCACATGCGAAAAACTTCAGTCGTCGTACTTACATACCGTGGGGCGGCAAGGAATATTTTTATAGGACTAGGTTTGAAATTCTTTTCCGGTAGCTGCCGCCCTCTACTTCAGCTAAGGTTAACAAGTCTCTCTAATGGATGAACTGGAACAAATCGCTAAACGCTACCTGCTCGGAGAACTGTCTGAAGAAGAGCAAGCTGCGTTGGAAGAAAAGTATTTCAGCGACCCGAATGTTTTCAACCAAGTGCTGCAGGTAGAGAGCGAGTTGGTAGACGCATACGCGCGAGGCCAATTACCAACAGAGATGCGCGAGCGGTTCGAGCAGTCTTACCTGAAACATCCAGCGCGACAAAACCGCGTCAAGTTCGCGAGAGCTTTGACGACCAGGATCGATGAACGTGACGAGTCAGTAATACGAGCCGAGCAATCGCCACAATCAGCTTCGCCAAGGTCATGGATTCAAAGATTACTTGCCATCTTTGGCGGCCGAGGACCGACGTGGCAATTTGCAATGGCAGTGATAGTTCTGTTGATCGCTGTGGGTGGCGTCTGGATTCTCGTTAACAGCAGGTGGCGACAACAGCAACGAGAAACCGCACA
>JBKPQV010000148.1:0-6755 GCA_046734235.1 Acidobacteriota bacterium | reverse complement strand
CTATCGACCGCGCGACGAGAGATCAAAAAATAGGTCCTATAGGTCGTATGAGTCCTATAGGACCTATTGAGCTGTTCAATTAACTTTTACACTATCAGCGAGCTGCTGGAACCGAGGATTATTGCGCAGACTGTCGTATTGAGGATCGATTCTAAACTCAAACGCAAAGCGAGTATGTTCCTGAACTGCTTTTTCTAGCCATTCAAAAGCTTTCTCTCTATTACCAATCATTGTGTAAGCAGCAACATACTCAAAAGGAGCCACATAGTCTCCATTCTTTGCCTGCTCATCAACACGTCGGAGCATTTGCTCACCGCGAATCCGTTTTGCCGCTTCGAATCCCAAACGCTCATAAGTACTTGTTAGTTTTGATGCCACATCTTGCTGGCCAATCTGCGTCAACAGTTTGCTCCATTCGTCGATAGCGGCTCTCTGATTGCCCATCTTCTCGTGAACAGTCGCTAACAAGTCACGCGCACTCAAAGAAGTTGGATTCAATTCGAGAGTGTTGTTTAGCTGCTCTAAAGCTTTCGGGTATTGCCTGGCCCAGAAAAAGACTTTAGCCGCGTCCAGATTATAAGAAAGTGCAAGCGGTTCCAGTTCAATAGTTCGCTGAATATGCGTCAAGGCCTCTTCAGTGCGTCCAAACAAGATAAGGCATTTTGCGTAATGACGATGGACTTCCGCCGAGGCCGGCCCCAGTGCAAGACCTCGTTGGAACGAATCTTCAGCAGCTTTCCAGTCTCGGTAGTAATACAACTGAATCCCGGTAAGCGCGTTGAAATTTTCAGCCAACGAATCGTCCAACTCCAGTGCTTTCCTGATTGCTGCTTCTGATCGTTTCCAGTTTTCGTCGGGCCGCATCATGCCTGAGGCTGCGCCAAAACCGTAGTAGTGCCCAATTCCTGCATAAGCCGGCGCGTAAGTTGGATCTAGCTCGATTGCTTTTTGAAAAAAATCCAGGCTCTTCTGATAACCACCACCACGAGCGTTGAGCCAGAAGTATCTCCCCTTCAGGTACGAAAGATACGCATCGCTGTTTTCGGTTAGACCACCTGCAAGTCTCTTTTCATCAGCAGGGCGTACTTTCGAAGTCAGGTGTTCGGCAATATCGGTTGCGGTCTCTTTTTCAAGTGAGGCTAGCTGATCAAGCTTGCGCTCATAGCGTTCGCCCCAAAGTTGATTCCCCGATGGTCCATCGACCAGTGATACGTAGAGCGTCACGTCGTCGCCACGCTGAACAAATCGACCCGTCAACACAGCTTGTACCGCCAACTCTGAGGCGATACTTCGGGGATCAACATCCTTACCTCTATATTGGAAGACCGTGCTGCGCGCTTTAATTGTCAGACCGGGCAGGCGCGCCAAACGATTTATTAGCGACTCTGTCATTCCGTCCGACAAGTAAGCAACGTCTTCATTACCACTCTCATTTTTCAGAGGCAGAACGGCAATTGATGAAATCATAGTCGCAGGCTGCCGCCGCGAATAAAGCCAATAACCACCGGCCAGAATCGTCACGCCCAGGCAGACAGTTAAGGCAAAGGTATTTGTCCTTGTCCAGAAGGAACGACGTGGGTCGACTTGCACGACCGGTTCGAAGTCACCATTCTCTTCCACGATGACTCGAACCAAATTGATCTCTTCTGAGTGCGTTTCCCTGATTGTCTGAGATGGTTCACCCAAATCGCGATCAAAAATGTACCCGCGCCCGCGAATATTCTGGAGGTATTGACGTCCGTCTTCGCCAAATACTTCACGCAACTCCTCAATACACTTCCCAACTGCCCCGTCGGTAACTGCACGCCCGCTCCAAATCGCATCGATGAGTGTGTCTTTACTAACTAACCTACCTGAGTTTTCAACGAGATATTCAAGGACTTTATATGACTGAGGACGCAGGTGTACCGGCTCGTCGGAATGCATCAAGCACCCGCGAACTCGATCAAGAGTAAAACCGTTGAAAAGTGAGATCCTCTCGTTTGCTGCTGCCACTTACCTGAAAAACCTCATTTCTGGGCGTTTTCGCGCACTTTTCGTCTTCTTTTCCGACAACGTTCGTTACAAGCGGCGAACGTATTCGGTAGGGTATGCGGCCTCGGTATGTCACGAAGAGGTTGGCGGAATTATAGACCCGCACGCTTAGTTGAACCAGAAGAGTCCGTACCACGGCGCCGTCCGTGGTTCAGCTCGGGTTCAAAACTTAACCCAGGTGCGATCGCGCCGAGGTACCGGCAGAGAGAACTCAGGCCATGCGTAAACGGGAAATACTGATTGTGAGGTATCGCCGCACTAGCGTCATTGAAAGATCATCACCCGTCAGCATCGACATACCAGGACCAAAGTCGGTGACTCCAAATTCGCAGGCTCCGTTGGAAGCAACTCAACAGCTGGACCCAGTTGAAGTGGTTGGAAGTAATCGCAAGTCCTGGGTCGCGCTGATAAAGAAACTCTTTCGACGTTGACTTTCAAACATTCAGCTAAGAACAGAAAGGAAACTCCAATGAAAAAGGAAATGCTCAGGTTGTCAGCTCGTCTCACGTCACTCGTTGTATCTCTATTGTTGTTAACCATTTCGGTCAGCGCTCAGTGCCCTTCGGTTGTTTCAGGTCTACGAGAGCCACTGGGTTCAACGTTAACAAACCAGAACAACTTACTAGTCTCAGAAACAGGAACAGTTGCTCTACATTCCGGTCGTATTTCGATCATCGGTGCTGATGGTACCCGTCGCACGCTCCTCGATGGTTTGCCTTCAGCGATAAACGACGTAAACGAACCCTCCGGTCCAGCCGGAATCTTTATGCGTGGCCGGACATTGTACGTTGCGATTGGTACAGGCGATGCGGGTCGGGCTGGACCGATTCCCGGGACAACCATTCCCAATCCTAACCCCATTTCTTCGCCGATATTCAGTTCGATACTGGGAATTCAGTTCAGCGCGGACACTGAAAAGCAGACAAATGGTTTCACTCTAACCGCCCAAGATGAGCAAGCGATAGCAAACGGAGAAACATTAAGTTTGTCTGACAATGAGGGCGGCAACCTGAAGATACGTATGATCGTCGATTTTCCAAATTACGTGTCAAACCCACTACCCACGTTTGCCGGCAACATTCAACTCTCCAATCCGTACGGTTTAGTTCCGATCGATGATGCTCTGTACGTTACTGATGGAGGACGTAATCGCGTCTGGCAAATTGATCTACTCACAGAAACCTTCTCCACATTGGTCACATTTCCAGCAATACCAAATCCATTGTTTGGAATCGTTCCTGCGGGTGGTCCTTTCCTGGATGCGGTGCCAACCGGTATCACAGCAGTCGACAACAAACTGCTCGTAACGCTGTTTCGTGGTGTTCCCTTCCCACCAGGAACATCGACGGTACAAGAGATTGATATTGCCAGCGCTACCCAGTCAGTGTTGATAGGTAATAGAAAGACTGCTGTCGGCGTTCTGGCGCTAGATGAAGATGATGATGTCGACTATCTGGTACTTCAGCATGCATCAGCTGGACCGTTTTTTGGAAGTCCCGGGTTGGTTTTGCGTTTCGAGAACCCAACCGATCCGCCCACAGTTGTTCCCAGCTGTTTAGTTAGACCAACGAGTATGACATTGAATAAGAAGGCCGGAACGCTGTTCGTGACCGAGTATTCGGGTAGAGTTGTGTCAGTGCTCCTGAATTAGTCATCCTGAAAAGATTTAAATGAATAGCCGTGGGCAAGCGGCTTGCGCGAAGCCCACGGTTCTTACACATAAAACACCGTTGGACCCTGTAAGGGTCCGACACGTTGTTTGTTCGACTCTTTCAGGATCCGCGAAGCTTTACCGGGGGCTTCGTCCCGATGAGTCGGGACTCACCCCAGTCTCTTGACTGAGAATCCTGGCAAACACATTTGTGTTGCCACGATACGATCTTAAAAGGAATCATCACCAAAAAGACTAATTGCTTCGTCGTCTGCAACGAGGTCTGTATAAGCGCCTAAATTCTTTTCTATGCGAGTCGAAAACCACTCGGCAACTTTCTTTGCGACCTCTGCTTCTTTTAGCGGAACGGGAATTCGATAGTCCTCTTTGTAATATTTGGTCCTTTCCTGTGTACCATCAGCATCTCTTTCGATAACTTTCCAACGCACTCGGATCTTAAGGGGCGCACCTTCGACATTCCGATAAGACGCATGGGTCACAACCTTCTTTCCATTCAACTCAATCAAGTGATCCGAAGAATCGGACCGTATGTATATCGCGCTGGATGAAATAAAGATCTCACCGCCTCCATCTGCTGCGTTGGCCCAATCGAATTCCTGCGCGACTGCTTTCTGCCATTCAACTGCAGAGTACGTCCAACGACCGAGGAGATCTTCACCTGATAGGATGTCTGCAATTGCACGGTTTCGCTTTCTTCTTTTGTAAAGGAAATAACCTGCTCCCGCGGCAACAACCAGCAGCGCAAGAATCGCGAAGAAGAGAGTTTGGGACATTTGTTCCAGAGATTAGACTGAATGCGCAGAAAATTTACAATCACCGCAATCACCAGACCCTCTCAATGCGCCTCTTAGAAACTCTCTGCGTCTCGGCGTACTCTGCGTCTCCGCGTTAAGGTTGGTCAAGCACTTTTCAACGCAGAGCTTCACTGCTTTTACAAGAAAAAGCAGATAACAAAATGAAACTTGAAATTGAACAAGTTGGGAAGGGTGGCTTGCCCCCGCAGAATTAACTTACACGATTCATTGAGTTCTAGAGTTCGTGTAGGTGAGTCAGCGGGGGCAAGCCACCCTTCCCAACTTGTTCGATTGGAATGTTCGTGTTTTTACGTTAGCTACACAGTTTTCAAGGTTGTTTCTAATCCGAGTTTTTCAGGCAGTCGCCGCTCTAACGCGCTCGCTAATTGGACCAACCCTTTCCGGATGGCCTTCTCATCGAAGGCGGCGAATCCCATCAACACAGCCTTCGGGTCGGGTTGCTTCAACGTATATCGATCCAATGCGATTACTTCAACACCGTTTGCGGCTGCCGCTTTCTCTGCTTGTCGTGAACTCATGCCATTCTTCAGAAAACCCACGGTATAGAGACCGGCGCGAACATCCGAAATCTTCAGAAGACCGTGCAGATAAGTGCGCCCGCCCTCAAGTAGCGCTGAAAGACGCTGTGAGTAAAGATTGCGCATACGACGCAAATGTCTTCCTAAATGTCCAGCTTCGATGAAGTCGCACAGTATCGCCTGGTCGAGATTCAGGTTGCGAAAGTCAGTTCGAAAACGATAAGCCAGAAAACAGTCAACCAATGAGGAAGGCAAAACCAGGTAACCAATGCGCAGCGAAGGAAACATTGTTTTCGTGAATGATCCAACGAGAATCACATTCGAATTGCGATCAAGACCTTGTAGAGTTGGTATTCGCCGCCCTTCAAAACGAAACTCGCTATCGTAATCATCCTCGATGACGAATGCGCCAACACTCCTGGCCCACTTCAGCAGTGCCATTCGTCTCTCCAACGACATTGTCATTCCCAGTGGAAACTGGTGGGCAGGCGTGACGTACACACCCTTTGCTTGTGTGCATAGCTTGATGCCTGTTTCAACCTCCAGACCTTGAGCATCCACTGGCACGGGAATGATGTCGGCTCCGACATTGCGGAAGGCGATGTTGGCACCAAAATAACCAGGATCCTCCAACCACACTTGTTCATCCTTCTTCAAGAGAACACGCGCCAGGAGATCGAGAGCTTGTTGAACGCCTGACACTACAATGATCTGATCGGAACTGCAGTGCACGCCACGTGACATAGATAAGTATTGAGCTATCGATTCACGTAAAGGTCGATACCCACGTCCGTCATCTTCAGTGCGCAACCACGACGTAAAACTTCGCGCACGTTTTGCCGCAATACTTCCCCAGAGCTTTGCGGGAAACGCGTCGATTGCTGGTTCTCCAACTTGAAAAGGTCGCACACCTTCTGGAAGAAATAAATCTGCCCACGCTTTGGGCCGAGCATAATTAGAGATCATACGACGAACATAAGCCGGTGTTTCCTGACTGTTCACTCGACCTTGTACCTTGGCTAAACGATTCACCCACGTACCTAATCCAACCTGGCACGTGATGTAACCTTCAGCCTGTAGACGCTCGAAAACACTGACAACCGTTCCACGTGAGATTCCATGTTGCGAGGCAAAGTCTCTTGATGCAGGCAGACGTGTTCCGGCCGGCAGTCGACCATGAAGAATTGCGGCGCGCAGTTCCGAGTAAAGCCAGGTCGTCAAAGTCTGGTTGTGCGGACGCGAGTCGAGAGTAAGTTCGTAACTGCTGACTGCTTTAGGCAAGTGGATCTCCGGGTCGAGGTGTGCGATAGCTTAGTGTCCGCTAAGCTTTAGAGCCGCTTGCAAAATTATCCACTCCGGAGGAGTGCGATGTTTATAGCAGCACGAGAGCCGAACAGGTCACGCACTCCAGAGGAGTGCGATGTCAGAAATCTTTTGTAATGAAATGTGCCCGGATTAGAGCATTCGTCCACAAGTTACATGGCACTCCTACGGAGGCGAATTTCCCCGGGCGTCGGAGCTATAAACATCTCACTCCTCCGGAGTGGAGAATTTTGCACGTGGCTCTAAAGCATATCGGACACTAATCACATATCAGACACCTCGCCCCGCACCGAATGGTACAAACAGATTAGTTCAAAATGGCTCTGTTCATTGTACCAGTTGTTAACTAACATCCTCAGCTCTTGAGGATTAGCATTTATGAAAGAAGTTGCA
>JBKPQV010000147.1:0-10893 GCA_046734235.1 Acidobacteriota bacterium | reverse complement strand
CTTATATAGCGTGGTTCGTGAAGGTTCCAGAACTGGGTTGCCGGTAATGAGAGCCCTCTGGTTACATCATCACGACGATCCGGAAGCAGTTAAAAGTGGCGATGAGTTTCTCTGGGGACGCGACATGCTTGTCGCACCTGTGACTGAAAAGGCAGCGAAAACGCGAGAAGTTTACCTTCCTCGAGGCGCTTGGTATGACTTTTGGACCAATGACAAAGTTTCGGGAGGTCGAGTTATTACTCGAAACGTTGATCTGTCGACAATGCCGCTTTTTGTGAGAGCAGGAGCCCTCATTCCTTTTGGTCCAGTCAAGCAATATACGGAGGAGACAGTCGATGCTCCATTGACGATACGTGTGTATCCGGGTGCTGATGGCCAGTTCGAGTTGTATGAAGACGATGGAAAGACCTTTAACTTTCGACGCGGAGAATGGATGGGAATAAGCATGCAGTGGAACGATAAGGCGCGTCGACTCTCCCTTGACCTGGCGAAAGGCTCAAAATTCCTGGGTCAACGAAAACTTGATGTCGTCATGGCTGGAACCACTAATCAACAATCAATTTCTTTTTCAGGTCGCCCGATAACAATTCGACTGTAAGGCAAACATTCTAAGAGGGCCAGGGACATGTTGTATCGAATAGTGTTGCTCGTCGCGCTAACGGTTCTTATCTGTTCGCTTACCATCACCTCGTCCAGCCAGAAGGTGAAAGCCCCAGCTGTTGCTCCACCGCCTGCGTCACCACCTCGAGATTATCCGGTTAAGCCGGTGCCGTTTACATCAGTTCATTTCACTGATGCGTTTTGGGCTCCACGCCTGCAGATCAATCGCAAAGTAACTATTCCTTTTGCCTTTAAGAAGGATGAAGAGACAAAACGTATCTATCATTTCGAACGTGCGGCGGCAGTTCTTCGCGGCGAGACTTTAACTGACAAAACACCGCCCGGATATCCCTTCGACGATACGGATGTCTACAAGGTACTCGAAGGGGCTGCTTACGCGCTTAATGTTGAACTAGATCCGCAGCTCGAAAGTTACGTCGATGGGCTTATCGATAAGATCGCTGCGGCTCAGGAACAAGATGGCTACCTTTACACCACTCGCACTATCGATCCCGTGAAGCCCCATCCCTGGGCTGGAACAAAGCGTTGGGAGCTGGAGAAAGTCGACAGTCACGAACTCTATGATCTCGGC
This sequence comes from Acidobacteriota bacterium, assembly GCA_046734235.1. Lineage (GTDB taxonomy): Bacteria > Acidobacteriota > Blastocatellia > Pyrinomonadales > Pyrinomonadaceae > PSRF01. The sequence continues at coordinate 9,701 of JBKPQV010000147.1, read as the reverse complement.
CATCTTTACGAAGCCGCTGTCGCCTACTATCAGGCAACCGGTAAACGAAAGTTACTAGACGTTGCTCTGAAGAGTGCTGATTTACTCGATCGCACTTTTGGACCAGGTAAACAATCGATCTGGCCCGGTCATCAGATCACTGAGATGGGCTTGGCGAAACTTTACCGGGCTACTGGAGACGTACGCTATCTGAACCTGGCGAAGTTTATGTTGGATGTTCGTGGACCCGACGGATCACGAGGAGCTGGTCGGAAATACAACCAGTCGCACCTGAAAGTAATTGAACAAACGGAAGCCGTTGGTCATGCAGTGCGAGCGACTTACATGTACTCAGGAATGGCAGACGTCGCTGCATTGGTTGGCGATCCTTCCTATGTAAACGCAATCGACAAGATCTGGGGCGATGTAACTGAAAAGAAGATCTACATAACTGGGGGAATTGGCGCAACTGGATCAGGTGAAGCCTTTGGTGGACCATATGAACTCCCCAACATGAGCGCATACAACGAAACGTGTGCGGCCGTAGGTAATGATTACTGGAACCAACGACTGTTCTTGTTGCACGGCGACGCCAAATACGTCGACGTCTTTGAAAGAACTCTCTACAACGGACTGATATCGGGAGTTTCACTCGACGGTCAGTCGTTCTTTTATCCAAATCCATTGGAGTCTGCGGGTCAACATCGTCGCAGTCCCTGGTTTGGGGTAGCGTGTTGTCCCGGCAACATTACTCGTTTCCTGCCATCGCTTCCCGGATACGTTTACGCTCAACAAGGCGACACACTTTATGTGAACTTATTTGTAGGGAGCACCGCCGACATCAAGCTCGACAATGGGCAGAAAATAAGGATTGTTCAAGACACTCGTTATCCCTGGGACGGACTGATCAAGATGACGGTTTCGCCCGAGCGTAGTGGCAACCTCACCATGAAGGTGCGAATACCAGGCTGGGCGCGTAATGAACCGATTCCAAGTTCGCTCTATCAATTTGTTGACAAGAACGACGAACCAGTTGTTTTGAAAGTGAATGGTAAGCCAGTGGCGTTTACCGTCGAGAAAGGCTATGCCGGCGTCCGGCGGAAGTGGAAACGCGGCGATATCGTTGAACTGAACTTGCCGATGCCTGTTCGCCGAATTCAGGCAAACGAAATGGTGGTTGCTGATCGAGGCCGTATAGCAATACAGCGGGGGCCAATTGTCTTTGCAGCGGAGTGGCCCGACAACGTCGATGGCCACGTGCGGAATTTAGTTGTGCCCAATGAATCTAAACTGGCAGCCGAGTTCAAGCCCGACACGTTGAACGGAGTTGTTGTTGTAAAAGGCGACGCCGTCAGTCTTGCATTCAATCAACAGGGAGCAATTGAGCGCAAAGATCAAACCTTTACCGCGATTCCTTACTATGCCTGGGCCAATCGTGGTCCTGGTGAAATGACGGTATGGCTGGCCAACGATGTTGCTAATGCGCAACCTCAACCATTTCCAACGGTCGCGTCGACAAGCAAGGTAACCACTTCGGGAGGACAGAATCCGCGCGCAATAAATGATCAGAATGAACCTCGGTCGTCACGTGATCCATCAAACTCTTACTTTCACTGGTGGCCGAAGAAGGGAACTACCGAGTGGGTTGAGTACGCTTTCAATAAACCAACGAGCGTTTCGGAAGTAGAGCTGTATTGGTTTGATGATACCGGTACTGGTCAATGTCGAGTCCCAAAGAATTGGCGGTTGCTCTATAAAGATGGCGATTTCTGGAAACTGGTAGAGACTTCAGACTCGTTTGGCGTCGAGAAAGACCGCTATAACAAGGTCACATTCAAGCCTGTCACGACTCAAAACCTACGTCTTGAAGTCACTTTTCAGACCGATTGGTCTGCGGGAATTCAGGAGTGGAAAGTCCGATAAGTGAACGAGAAGTCTTAAGCTAAAGTCGGAACAATACAAAAGGTTGGCTTTTCCTAAGAATTTTGAATATTTCCGCGTCTGACTCTACTTGATGGATGCTCATTTCCCATGATAATGGACATTACATCTGCTCGATAAATGTTATTTTGCGAAAACTTTATTGACTTTATAGCGCAGTGTGAGCTAACTTGCGGCCACTTCCAATAGAGTTTTACTGGATCGGGTAAGCCTGATTCGACCAGTTCCCGTTGTAAAAAGTTTACGAGCGCAGTTCCTCCGGATCGACTAAGGCCCTCTCCGATTTAATCACGGGCAGTTCCGAATGCCCATCTTTATGCACACTATGAAGTGTTGCGTTGACCGGCTGTTGGGGTCTCGAATCCGCACCCACATTGCCAGATCTACGCAACAAACTTTGTGTTTAAAACTATCGAGACAGAAGCTCGTGTCTCCACTGCGTATCTCGCAGATACTGGCAGAATTCTATTCCAGGATATTCTGAACGCTGAGGTTAACGATGGTAGGCGTATAATTTGTGAAACTGATTCAGCAATAGCTTTTCTTCCTTACTTTGCACGTTATGCTTATGAGGTTTATGTTGCTCCCAAACAGACACATGCGAGTCTGGCGACATTGAGCCGGATCGAAATACGGGACTTTGCTTCAACTTTAAAATGCTTCCTCGTAAAACTCGACAATCTTTGGCAGATGCCGTTTCCCTACGTGATGACCCTTCACCAGTCGCCTACAAACGGAATTGTGCACCAGGGATTCCATTTTCATGTTGAAATTCATCCGCCATTACGGCGTCCGAATCTATTAAAGTATCTGGCCGGTCCCGAAATTGGTGGCGGAAACTTCTTGAGTGATACTGCGCCCGAGGAAAAAGCCGCGGAACTGAAGTTACAACCCGTAGTGCACTACAAAGAGTCGGCACTTGTTAGTGGCGACTAGAACAAACCAGCACAAACTCAGGCTAGAGGAACATCTATGCATCAACTTTCCAGACGGATATTTTCCTGCGTCACGCTTTTGTGTTTTGTCGTTGCAACTCATGCGCAAACGACGCAACCAACGGTAGCGCGAATTAAGATTGATACCGATCGCACTATTGGCGAGGTTCATCCACTTCTGTTTGGCAATTTTGCCGAGCATCTCGGACGAATGATCTATGGCGGGATTTATGAAGAAGGCAGCCCATTATCAGATCAATTTGGTTATCGCAAAGATGTTTTCGATGCAGTCAAACAGTTGAATGTCTCTATTCTTCGCTGGCCCGGCGGAAACTTCGCTTCTGGTTACAACTGGAAAGATGGTATTGGCCCAAAGGACCAACGACCCACCCGCATCGATCTCGCCTGGAACGATCTGGAAAGCAATCGCTTTGGTACTGACGAGTTTCTTCGTTATTGCGAAATGCTTGGTACGGAACCTTACATCTGTATCAACGCTGGATTAGGAACGGTGGATGATGCTCGGCACTGGGTTGAGTATTGCAATGAGCCGCGCCATACGTACTGGGCAGATCAACGCCGAAAGAATGGTCGAGAAGAGCCTTATAAAGTGAAGTACTGGGCTCTCGGGAACGAAATCGATGGACCGTGGCAACTGGGAAACAAAAGCGCTGAAGAATATGCAAAGTTTGCGTTGGAGACGGCGAAAGCCATGCGACTGGTGGATCGCAATATCAAATTGGTAGCCTCTGGATCAAGTAACTACGGTGCTGATTGGATCGCGTGGAACCGCACTGTCTTGAATACACTGAGAAACCAGGCTGATTACATTGCGATTCATACATACATAAATAATCGGGACAATGATTTCGAGAGGTTTATGGCGTGGTCACAGACGATCGATCACTACATCGAAACTACGGCCGCTCTTATCCGCCAGGCGCAATCAGGTCAGGCGAATCCCGACCGATTTATGTTGCGTACGATGAGTGGAATGTTTGGTATAGGACTGGTAACCGCGAAAAGTTGGAAGAGGTGTACAACTTCGAAGATGCTCTAGCGATGGGCATGTTTTTCAACTCGTTTTTCCGTCATGCCAATGTCGTGAAGATGGCGAATCTCGCGCAAATGGTAAACGTAATCGCACCGATAATGACAAACAAGCAGGGTCTTTACCTGCAGACAACCTACTTTCCGATTGTGGAGTATGGAAGGCAACGAGGAAACACTGCGCTGGATGTATTCGTGTCGGCACCAACGTACAAGATTCAGAACCGACCTGAATTGAAGTACCTCGACGTCTCAGCAACCTATAACGCCCAGGATCACCAACTCTATGTGAATGTCTTGAATCGCAGTAAGGATAAGGACCTGGCAACTCGCATTGAAAATCAGGAAGGTCAGCTCGATAACGGAGGGACGGTCTGGGAGATGAATAACTCAGATCTGAAGGCTACTAATTCATTCGGTGCGGATCAGAAAGTTAGACCGGCGACGCGGACGCTAAATGCGAAAGTCGAGAGCAACGGGTTCACGTACACTTTCCCGGCGCATTCTCTGACGATCTTGAAGTTGAAGATGAAGTGATCACGGTTCAGGCGCGCAAGACAACAATTTCTTTTTCGAGAAAGGGTGCGATCGCGTCGTCTGGAGTAGATTTGTCGATGATCAATTTATCGATGTCGTTGGTGGGCCATATCAGCGAACGACCTATCGCACCGATCTTCCTGTGATCTGCAAGGACTATTCGTTGTCGAGCTTGTCGCATCATTGCCCGGTGAATACCTGCCTGGTCCGGATAGTTGGTTGTAATTCCGTGGTCCACATGCGCGCCATCGACACCGATAAAGGCTTTGTCAAAAAACATCTCACCGATGTTGCGTTGGGCCATATCGCCCACGAGTGCAAACCATGCTCCACTGAGTGATCCACCTGTCATGAGAACCGTGATATCGGGCAGGTGACTAAGTTCCATTGCGATGTTTATCGCATTGGTAAAGATCGTGATTCCTTTCCGGTGACGAATGCAACGAGCCATTTGTGTGGTCGTTGTTCCGGCGCCGATAGCTATTGTCTCACCGTCTGAGATCAGGCTGGCCGCAGTTAGTCCAATCTGCCGTTTTTCTGCCGCACACTTCTCTTCTTGTTCCTGGAAAGAAGACAGATGACGAAAAGGCTCGTACAACATTGGCGCCACAGGTCCAGCGCCGCCGTGAATTCGTCGCAAGAGGCCTTGTCGTTCCAAGTCGCTTAAGTCGCGCCGAATGGTTGCAGCTGACACGCCGAACGACTTAGCCAAACTGTCAACCGAAACTTCGCCGTGACGCAAAAGTTCCTGAAGAATTTGTTCAGAGCGGTTTTGTGTTCCTGAATTTTCGGTAGCCATTCAAAATCTATTTGAGGCGGGACTCACTCGCAGATTTAACCGGTTCACCGGGCGTAATGATATAACAGAACGAGCATGCTGCATACCAAACACCAACTCTCAGTATTCGGCTGCACTTCACGGTAGAGTGTGAAAACTTGAATTTGGGGAGGTAGTTCTATGTTTGTGTAAGTTCGTGTGATTTCGTGGATAGTCTGTTTTACTGCGGTTAAGAACGATCCACGAATTCACATCAATAAGTCCTCTTTGAATGGGTTTCACGCGCCCTTCATCAACTAAAAGGCGGCTCCATCTCCACAGCTCGCGGAAACAGAATGTTGTTTTCCAGATGAATGTGCTGGTGAAGATCTTTCTCCAACGCGTCGAGAGCCTGAAACAAAGTTTGATAACTGACGCAGGCGTCATCAGGAAGCGCATAGTTTGATGTTGTCTGACGCATCGCTTTCAATAACTCACCCGCCTTATCGTGCTCTATCATCATCATCCTAACCGGGTTGGCTACTGTGCCGAACTGAGGCGACTGAAAGCTGCGACCATTTCGAACACTGTCTTCCAAAGCCATTACATAGGGAAACAAGACGCGTTCTTCTTTCATCATGTGGGTCACAAGTTCTGAAGCGAGAACTTCAAAGAGTGATAACAAGCGAGTCAGCTCGGGGTGATTTGTAGCGTGCCTACCACAGACTTTGTTTAGCAAAGTCCGCAATCGTCCAATCTCGTTCCTGGTGAAGACGTGGTGCGTTTCTACAATATGGTCGATTAGATTAGCGAGCGTTACGGCAAGAAAGTTGGGTTCCTGCGCTCTATGCGATTTTTCCTCAGACTCTAGCGAAGTTCTCACGGCTTCAACCGTGATGCCTGCTTTCGTGCACGCATCTAGCAGTGACTGTTGTCCGCCACAACAGTAGTCAATGCCAACTTTTTCAAACACGCGTGTTGCGCCGGGTATGCCAAGCGCAAGCTCGCGAACACTGGTTTTGGGTTCAAGGTTCATAGTTGTCTCCAGAAAGGTGGCCGCGGATAACGCGGATGCACAACAGATCAGCTTCGAGTTTTGCAGTTAACGAGACTAAAGCATCGTTACGGTTTGATAGTGTGATCGTGTCCATCCGCGAATTCCGCGGCCGTTGTGTAATTCACTAAATCATTGCTGTAGCAGCAGTCATTGGACGCTGCCGAAGAAAAACAAAGTAATTAACGCTTAAGCAAAACAGCGCGAATAAGGCCAGGAAGACAAATCCCCACGTGTACGTTCCGGTCGCATCGCGCAGTATTCCCAAGACCAGTGGTGGAAAGAACCCACCGAGTCCACCAAACGCACCAACCAAACCGGTCACAGTTGCTGTTTCTTTAGGGAAGTATTGTGGGACAAGTTTGAACACAGCGCCGTTACCAATCCCCAGCATTGTCGCAGCTCCCAATGCCCCAACAGTGAATGTTGGCATCCAGGGGCAGCCCATCAACACGCCGAGAATGGCAACTCCAATAAAGACCGCAAAAAGTACGCGTGCTCCACCTTTGCGATCAGCTAACATTCCTCCGATTGGTCGCATTAAGGTAGCTAACAAAACGAATCCGGCCGTGCGCGCACCTGCATCAGCTACACTTAATTTGAAGGTGTCCTTCAAAAGCGTCGGCAGATAGATGGAAAAGGCGACAAAGCCTCCGAATGTTAGGAAATAGAAAAGAGATAACACCCACGCAAGTGGCTGACGCCGAAGAACCGCGACATTTTCTGCAATAGTTTTTGGCGTCGCTTGTGACTTGGCATCCCGCGCGAAAAGATAAAACACTACACCCCAGGCAACAGAGATCGCCGCGAAGATGAAGAAAACTGGACGCCACGAACCGAGTGCGATTGCGAGGACTGGCGCGCCAAATACAGCTATCGATTGTCCAATGTTTCCCATACCGTAGACACCGAGTGCTGTACCTTGCTGGTCTGGCTTAAACCATTTTGAGGTGAATCCAACGCCGACTGGGAAAGTTGAGCCCGCGATACCCAGGAAGAGGCCAAGGCAGATTAGAGCTAGATAGCTTTGCGATAATCCAATTAAGACAGCTGGCACTGCGGAGAACATAAGCAGAAGAGCGAAAACTCGTCGTCCGCCGAAGCGATCGGAAAGCATTCCGGCCGGAATTCTTCCGATCGCCCCCAGCAACACCGGAATAGCAATCATCAGGCTTTTAGCTTTTGCCGAAAGACCATAGGTTTGCGCAAAGGTGGGAGCCAGTGCGCCTATCAACCCCCATACTGCAAATGAAACGGCAAAGGCCGATGTGGATAGGAAGAGTGCTCGAAATGCGCCTGGACTAAAGGACTTCATACAATGGGTTTCACAGGTGCAACACCCATACCGCGGCATTTTTGAGCGAAATGGAACGAAGGTGTTTAGGAAGGTGAGGAAAATAACTTAGTCAGAGAGGAAATCTCCTCAATCATAGAAATCATTAAGAACGGAATCGTCAGATTCGTCACATCTTTTACAATCCAATTCAAAACCAATCCGCGAAGCCCGTCCTTCTTCTGTCAACACCCAATGCCGCGTCACAAGCGGTGGATCATGACGAACATGCTGAAAGTGGCCGCAATCAAGTTCGGCTCGCCAATGCCCTTCATCATCCTTCTCAAATCTTGTAATGCGACGTTTCATTCCTGGGACTTACCAAGCCTTGGTGGAAGATTCTCAAGCTCGTGGCGCACGCCTTCGCAAAGCTCGGCGAGAGTCTTTTCGTCAAAGAGTAAGGATGGCCAGACGTATACTTGTTCCTCTTCCATGCGATTGTGAGTGTCAAGGCGCTGCTTGATAACGTGGAGACGATCGTGCAGGCCATCGATGTCCTCATAATTCAGTGCCGCCTTGGTTCTTATTTCACGCATTGTCGCGATTGCTTGAGCAAGCTCCTTCATAAAAAAATCATGATCCGCACGCAGAGTGGATAACAAGGCTTGGGCTTCAGCAAATGATGGGAGCCCACCCGAGCCCGTGAAAGACGTGGCTGGAACACTCATCAGCTTTGGAAAAAGACGCAAGTTCTCCGCGCGGATGTGAACTGCGAGGCGAGCCCAGACAGTATCCAGGAGTACAAAAGCTCGCTCCATGTCCTGGGTTAATAGCTTCACTTCGAGATCATGCAGCAATCCACCTAAAGCGCGGTGGTCATCTTGCAGCAATGACTCGGCCGGATTGCTCATCGCTTCACATAGCCTGAGCTGGTGTAGTGGCGCGAAGCAGGACGCCACCAGAATATGACGGTGCCGGTAACAACAAAACAAATGCCAGACGCGATTACAAGAGGTAACAGAGCAGAGAAGTGACGCGCCAAAGCTGCTTCAACCGTTGCCGCGAGAATCCACAGCTGCGCCAGGTTGATCATAATGAGCAAAATAAAACGAGCTTGGCCGACTGCGGCCCGGCCCTTCCTTTCGTAACCACGTTTGTAATCACTTTGTTTTGAAGTATTGCGTTGCATTAGATAAATCTCTCACCGCTGCCTGGAGTTCGTCCAAGTGCCCAGACTTCACCGTTTCCACGCACTTCCACGTTGACAGTATCTAACGGTCGTAGTGGTGGTCCATGCAAGACCTCACCTGTGGATGCATCAAAGGCGCCTTCGTGACACGGACATTCGAGCCGTTGATGATCACGGTCAAAATAAACAGGGCAAGACAGGTGTGTACATTTCTGCCCGAACGCGTGGTAAGTGCCGTCGAGTGACCGCACGAGAATTGCCGTGTCTCGTTCAGTTGGATATCGAAAGTTAAGTGCCATTCCAGGGGCCAACACTTCGGCGCCCAGTATCTTCGCGGGAGTAAAAGTTTCGGTTTGACGGGCGTCGAGCGCAGCTTTTCCCGCAAAACCTGCCGCGCCGATGAACAGAGCAGCCGAAGTCAATCCAAGAAAATTGCAGAATTCGCGGCGCGTGACTTGTTCTTCCTCGTTACGGTCGTAGGGAAAATCTGCTTGGTAAGGCGCAGTCGCGACACGTACATGGCGCTCGTCGCGAAGATCCACCGCCAAGACCTTACTGATGGTGTCGCCTAATTTAGAACTCATTGTTTTTGTCCGTCTCTTCAACCTGCAAGTCTATCCATGATTCAGTCTTGCTTTTTTCGGCTATCACTCGTCCTTCAAATACGCCACAGCCATCAACTTCGACTTCTTCAGCGTCGGTCGGCAACATTAAATAGACTTTCGTTTCAACTTTTTGATTTCCGAATACGTGAGCATTTACGGGCTTTGTGCGACGCAAGGGCACAATATCCTCGTACTTGCCAAACGTGATTGCGCCAGTAGGGCAAACGCTAGCGCACATAGGTTTCAATCCTTCTGATGAACGGTCGTAACACATGTCGCACTTCATTTGGAGATGCATCTGCGTGTTGTATTTCGGCACTCCGAAGGGACAAGCGTTTACGCAATTGCGACAATCCAGACAACGAGGCTTCAGTGCAGAAA
>JBKPQV010000146.1:0-6781 GCA_046734235.1 Acidobacteriota bacterium | reverse complement strand
GGGTCGGACAAATGCCGGCGTCGATAACTTCGCAGCCAGCAGCGAGTAGACCCGAACATACAGCCGCTTGAACCATTGGACCAGACGGTCTGGTGTCGCGACACACAACTATTCGTCCGGCATCCAAATAAGTGCCAAATGCCTGAGCAAAACCGACCGCGAGTTCGGGTGTAAATGCTTCCCCGACAATTCCGCGTACGCCAGTAATGCCGATTTTTAGAGGTTTCATGTTTCTTCGGTTCGACGACGATTGCTGGGACGAATTAAGACGAGCACCAGAATCATTCCGACAAATGGAATCAGACTGGCTGTGATCAAAATTGGTTCAAAAGAATAGTGATCAGACACATAGCCTATCAGATAAGTAGAAATGATCGTGCCCAGACCTGCGCCAGTGCCGCTCATTCCGCTGACTGTAGCTACCGAGCTAGTGTTGTAGAGGTCAGACGGAAGTACGAGGGCCATCGTAGAAAATGACGCATAAGCAAAAGTCGAGATAGCAAACAAACCTGCGAGGGAAAACAAACTTGAAGTAAAAACAGTTGGTATTAGCAGCGTCATACCCAGGCCTCCAAAGATCACCACTGCCTTTCGAGCGTTGATAACGGACCAGCCGCGTTTAATCAACCAACTCGAAACGCCGCCGCCGAAAAAGTTACCCAGGTCAGCAGCAAGAAAGGGAATCCAAAAGGCCAGTAAACCCTGTTCTGGATTAATTCCCTTGGTAACCAGATATATCGCAAACCAGTCGGTAATAAAGAACCAAACAGGATCCGTTAGTGTTCTCGCGGCAATAATCGCCCACGTTTGAGGTAACTTGAGTAATTCTGACCACTGTGATTTTGAACTATCGTTCTCCCCGGTATTTTCTACCTTAACTCTATCGGCGAGGATCATTTCACGCTCAGCATCACTGATCCGTGGATGAGATTCAGGAGGGTGGTAAAGCATGCGCCAGGCGCCAAGCCAGAGGAAGCCCAGGGTTCCAGTGATAACAAATGCTGGCCGCCAACCACCGAAGAACTTGTAGAGGCCTACAACAAGTAGCGGTGCAATAGCTCCTCCGATTGATGAGCCGCTGTCAAATAGAGCAACGGCCCAACCACGCTCCTTCTTTGGAAACCATTCAGAAACTGCTTTAGTCGCGGCGGGCCAATTTGCCGACTCACCGGCGCCGAGCAGAAAGCGAAAAAAAGCAAAACTTCGCAGTCCCATAGCAAGCGACGTTAGCATCGCGGCTATTGAGTACCAGATGACCGTGATGGTTAACCCTTTGCGTGTTCCAACGCGATCGATCAAACGGCCTGCAACCGTTTGTCCAACTGAATAGGCAATGCGAAAGGCAATGACAATTGTTGCGAACTGCTGATTGTTCCATTGATACTGAATTTTCAAGTATGGTCCAAGGACCGAAAGTGTTTGCCGATCGAGGTAGTTGATGACAGTCGAAGCGAATAGCAGCCCACCGATCCACCAGCGAAGGTTTGAAATCGGTCTTGGGCCAACTCGCGTTGTTTCTGAAGCCGTAATCATCGTCTCTTTTCAGCTTCTTCCATTTTCAATTCCCGGATAAATTGTTCGCAACGACTCACGTCATCGAGTTGTTTGATGCCTTGTTCCTCCCGCCAATCTGCAAGCGGACTCGCGAAGACACCATTCTCCCGTTGAGCAAATGCATTGATTAGTTCGTTTGGAAACCCTAGTTCCCCTGACGTCCGGTTGTATTTATTGCTGGCTTCGTTCCATAGATTTTTTCTCAGATTCAACAACACATCGAACATTGCCTGGTTATCTAGTAGAAACAAGCCAATATTGGTTTCGCCTCGCTCAATCGGATTAGCACGTTCAAGATGAGTTTCCACAGCTGATCGCACATCTCCACTGTCACTGCGCGTTATAGGTGCGTACGGTCGTTGTTTGAATGTAGTAGGCAGAACCATCTGGTACGAATCGAAGATATTCGCTAATTTCACTGCTCGTAAATAAGTCGCTCTTTGAATAACCGGCTGAGTACTCCAAACGACAAGAGTGTGTCCCTTGAAGTCGGCCATCGTTTCATAAGCAGCAAGAACGGCGTCGCCCGTTCCCAACGCCTCGCGTTGGATGACGAACGCTACATCTTCTCCGGATAGAACTTCGCGAACTACTTTTTCTGTCTCAGGTGAAACTATGATGATTGGTGGTCTAGTTTTTCCAAGCGCGCCCTGGATGTTCCGTAAGACGAGAACCACTGCCGGTTCAGAGCCGATGGAGGCAACAGGTTTGGGCACATCGAGGCCACTGGTAGTTGCGCGTGTCCCTTTACCTGCTGCGACAATTACGGGCCAGATCTCCTCTGAACTCAATTCATCTGGCAATGAGTCCAGGATTGAACGAACGTTGCTCGCATAGTCGGCTGCGTGATTGCCGAGTGTGTTGATATGAAATATTGATTCACGCCACAGGTCATTTGGATCAATATGAGTGATGCCCGGACCAGGCGTAGAAACCATGACGGATCCTTCATCAACACCATTCCTATTTTGAACGGCGTAATATTGGTTCTGTACCCGTTCGATCAACTTGTTTGCATGACTTTGCGTAGTTAAAGCAAGCACGTTTCCGCCAAAGCCGCCGCCCATTAATCGCGCCCCGAGCACGTGCGGGTCTGATTGAATAATGCCGATCAGGTTTTCAACCTCATCCGTACTCACACCGTAGAGATCACGCAGGCTGGCATGGGATTCATTCAAGAGATTCCCCACAGTTCGCATTGCAGATAGTTTGTCTTCAGCCGGCGAATCTTTTTCCAGTGAGTTCAGCGTACTAACTGCCTGCGCGACTCGTGTGACTTCGCCGAGATGATGCAATGCGCGCATTCGCAGCAGCAGAGGCCAACGAGATTCTTCCTTAACCAGGGCAGGGAACGATCGCTCAAGTTCGGAAAATGCGTTTGGATAATCCCGTGTAAGCAACTCGAGACTAATCGTCTCGGGCAACTGACGAAGTAATGCTTCCGTCGTTTCAAGCATCGTCGTGGATCCGCGAGTTAGCGAGATCACGGACTGCGTCCAAATCGAATAACGTTCAGAATCTGTCTGTTGCCACTTCTCAATTACTGCAGGTATCAAAATACGTGAAACAGCCGCTCGCTCGTTGTATTCGATCATGATCTCCCGACCCTTGTCAGCTGGTTTTGAGAAGAACGTGATCCATTGAAACGGCTTATCGGGCAGCCCTGTTAACGTGGTCTCTCCAGTGGCGTAATTTATGAGTACTGCATGGGCAGGGTGGGCCAGACAGATGGTTCGATGATCCATTGAACCGCCGCGAGTGCCCACGAACCATTCCGCTACGGCAGAATCGAGTGCCAACTCACCTGGGGTGAACGGGATGTGATTTACATTTCTGATGGCTGCTCCACCAAGGACGACGACTGCAGAGGATGAAGATGCGCCACCACCGGCTGGAATATTCGAATCGATTGCAAAGTCGAAGCCATTGACGATTGTTTCGCCGAATTTACTGCGCGCGAAATATACGGCGCCTTTCACATAGTTCAGCCAATGAGGTTCGGGCGCCCCTATTTGGAAGAGATATTCAAGCCATGATTTCTCAGCATCCTTCGCGAAAGAGGGAAGGGTAGCGTTCTTGAATGAAAAGTCAGCCGAGTAAAACCTCGGATCAGTTGAACTTCCGTGTACCTCAGAATTAGCAGACGATCGGTACAGCATGAGCGCATCTCGCTCCCGGCTACCGAAAGTCAATGAGGTAGTCGGTAGGTAAGAAACATAATCAACGTGTTCACCGAGGATATTGATCCTGGCAGGAGCACGTAGCAGTGAAACCTCACCGTCACCATAAAGAGTCGAAAAAAGATGCAGCAACTGTTTAAGCCGCGCGCCTCTTTGTTTTAGTTCGGGATTGCCTTCGCTAGCGAGCTTTACCAACGCACGCTGTGCGTTGCTCAAACTAAACGAACTGAGATCATGTTTGGTCAACTGTTATTCGCTAAAAGACGACTCGAACTAAAAAACCATTGCGAGTCGAAGTTAGTGGATGCTATAACCCGCTCTACCGAGCGGCGTTCTACATTTAACTATAACCCCCCGAGCTGGGCTGTTTTGAGATATACGGTCTGTAAAAATGCCGCCGGGTTAGTTTTTGTTGCTTACTAACAGCACTCATTGAAATGCCGAAATACAGCATGCTCATTTTTGTTAAGTGGTGCTGCATACTAATCGATCATCAAGTGAAGTTGTCAAACACTTTGTTTTCAGATCGCATGTGGAGGAGCAAATGATCCGACAAGGACGACGAGAATGGTTAAAGACGATTGCTGGTGCCGGTCTTGGCGCAGTCAGCTCACCTTTTGTGAATTCGACTCGTGCTCAAACCAAAGCCTCAGTTGATCGCACGAACAGCAATCAACCATTGGCTTTGAAGGATTACCAACCCAAAAGCATGTTGCATGTACCTGAAACGCGTGTGCCACGTTCGCGCTTCCCAAACATCGACTTTCATTCACATCTATCCTGGGTTGATCGCAAGGGACGACAAGATGTTGTTAGCAATGCCGCTCCGCCCGCGGAGATTCTTCAGGTAATGGACGCCAAGAACGTCAAGATCATGGTCAACCTTACAGGCGGTTATGGCAACCTGCTTAACGAAACAGTTCGTCACTGGCAACAGCCACATCCGGATCGATTCCTGGTGTTTACTGAACCGTGGTACTCGAAGAGCGGAACGCCTAATTATTCGAAGTTCCAGGCTGAACAGTTGGAAGTAGCGAAGAAAGCTGGAGCCAGTGGACTAAAAGTACTTAAAACTCTTGGTCTTTATCTTCGTGAGAATGGTAAGTCGGGACCTCTAGTTAAGGTTGACGACAAAAGATTTGATGAGATGTGGGAAACAGCTGGAGCGTTAAAGATGCCGGTGGCCATTCACGTGTCAGATCCCGAAGCTTTCTTCCTGCCCACCGATCGTTTCAATGAACGATACGAAGAGTTGAGCGCACATCCCGACTGGTCTTTTCATGGTAAAGATTTTCCGAGTAATAGTGAATTACAGGAAGCACGAAATCGTGTGATGCAAAGACATCCCAAAACAAATTTCGTATGTCTGCACACCGCAGATTCTGAAAATTTGCCATATGTCGCTGAATGTTTGGATCGCTATCCCAATATGTACGTCGACATTGCAGCTCGTATCGGTGAACTTGGGCGTCAACCAAGACAGACACGCAAATTCTTCGATAAGTATCAGGACAGAATCTTGTTTGCGACCGACGCCACTCCTCATGGTACGGAAACGCCGCAACAGATTTTTGGCAATGAGCTGTACGAAATTTACTACCGCTTTCTGGAGACTGAGGACGAGTACTTCGACTACGCTCCGGCACCCATTCCACCTCAAGGACGTTGGCGAATCTACGGAATTGGGCTTCCGGAAGAGATTTTGCGCAAGGTCTATTACGACAACGCCGCTCGTCTTTTGGGCCTTTGATTCTTTCTGAAACACCGTGAACTCACGTCGAATATTCCTAAAGAATGGGCTGGTTGCGTTAGCGGCGCTTCCAATTCTGCGCTTCAAGCCAACGGTGACTAATGTTGTGGTCCGGCTCGAAGGACGTGCAAACGATCTAGGTAATGAAGTCGTTAGCTTTGGCCTGCCTTTACCCTTTGATTTTATGAATGATCCGCAAAAGGTGAGAGTGACTGATGAAAGCGGGAGGGAGATTGATGCCGGCACACGCTCTTTGGAAAGCTGGCGAGTCGGAGGTAAAACCGGATCGATCCGCTCACTGTTGATTCAATTCAGGATGAACCTCGCGAATAAAAGATCGAGAGAGGTGAAGATCAGTTTTGTGCGGGGAACCCGCAATTCACGATTTGAGTTTGTGCCAATCGCTCAGACTCTGATCGAACAAAATGGATTGAAAGGCCCGCGCGTCCTCGCTCTCTTACCCGCAGACTGGCTATGTGCATCGGAAGTTGTTGGTCCACAGACTCCAGCAAACTTGTCAGGCGAGTACGACAAGTATGACAGGTTTGTCGAAAAGAACTTTCCCGGGTCGTTGGCCTATCTCGACAGTAAGGTATACAGCGAATGGCTCTTCGATCGCACAACTTGCTACTACAAGATGTACGTGCGAACCGGCGAGTCGAAGTACCTTGAAGCAGCGTATCACTCAGCTAATTTCGTCCGGGAGCATACCAGGCTTGATGGACCAGATGCGGGCATCTTCACTTTAAAAGGTCCTGACCTGAAATATGTCTATCCGCGAGCGATGCACATTCATTATTTGATGACTGGAGATGAACGTGCCCTTCAGGCTGGAAAGATCATGGCGCAGTACTGTTTTGATCATCAGGATCCAGTCTATCGTCCAGACAAAATCAAATCGGTTCCGCTGGGTGTTGACCCTGAACGTGGAAGAAACTTTTGGACTTTGAGACATCAAGGGTACGGGCTATTGGGCATTTTGCATGGCTGGGAGATGACCGGCGAAAGAAGGTATTGGTCCAAGGCCGAAGCGTGTGTGGCTGCTTATCATAGACACCAACAACAACCCCCAGACGGTAAGCCTGCTGATGGATCGTTGCGACAAAACTGGGAGTTGTACGATCCCAACGAGGCAACATTTCCAGGGGCTACGTCCGCTTGGATGATGGCTTTGTTGCTTGATCCACTCTTCCATTATTGGACCTTGACCGGAGACAAGCGGGTTCCGGAAATCGTGATTAAGTGGTGCGACTTTCTCGATCGGCAAGGCATTTTGCCGGATGGCACCAAGGCCTAT
>JBKPQV010000145.1:0-5539 GCA_046734235.1 Acidobacteriota bacterium | reverse complement strand
CTTGAAAGATTTGGGCACTCCAGAGGAGTGCGATGTCAAAAATAGCGTTTCGTGAGCGCCCACGTAGCGAGAACTTCGTTTCCAAAATTACATGGCACTCCTACGGAGTGCGAATTTCCCGGTTGCATATCAGCTATAAACATTTCACTCCTTCGGAGTGAAGCAATGGCTTTTACAAGACCCTCTAAAAGCTAATTGAGTGCTTGCTGAAAAGCGATCGTACTTGGAATCGCCAGTCGGACTTCCGTACCTTTGGAGGTGTCACTAGAAATCGTTAGCAGTCCTCCGACCTTATCCGCGCGCTCGCGCATCCCAGCTAATCCCCAGTGCCCGTCGCGACCGGATTTCAGCACTTCTGGATCAATACCACGACCGTTATCGCGCACAAGTAACCGCAGTTGGATGTCGGAATACTCAAGTTCGAATTCGACGCGCTTTGCTTTCGAGTGCTTAAAAGCATTGACTAACGCTTCTCTCCCTATACGATAGATTTCGTGTCGAATTGATGCCTGCAGCGGACGTTGCTCGCCATTGAGAAGTACTCGAAAGTCTACCTCGGGATCAACGGCGAGCTCCTGAGGAACACCCGACAATGCCAATACCAAATCTGACGTCCCGGGATCAAATGAACGAAGCCCCTGGATAGTGTTACGTCCCTCTTCAATGCCCTGATCCATAAGGTGGAGTATTCGGTCCAGATTATGTTTAACCGGATCCTCGTCGGGTAAACTGTCGACGGCGGCACCGAGTTGCATTGACGCTCCCAAAAAACTCTGAAGCAACGTGTCATGAAGTTCCTGTGCAATTCGCGTTCGCTCCTCCAAACGTACATTCTCTCGACGAACGCGCTCTTCTTGTTGTTTCCGTGATTCAATTTCAGTTGCAGTCGCGTACCATCTTTTTACGATACCCTGTTCAACCATCGGGTTGTAACGAAACAAAAACCAACGATAGGTGCCATCCTTACCTTGCAGTCGTGCTTCATTCTCGAAGGGTTCAGCACCGGAGAATCCGGCTTCCCGTCGTTGTCGCAGGCCTTTTGAATCGTCTGGATGTACTACCCTTCGAATAACGTCTATTGAACGATATTCTTCAAGAGTCAATCCTGTGTACTCGCGTGCGACCCGGTTTGCATAAAGATATTCGCCTTTGGGCCCCAATTCGAGAATTATTTGTGGAACCAGATCAATGAGTTGTTGAAGCTGCATCTCGGCGCATTTGCGATCTGTAATGTCGGTTACTGCTCCGACAAATTCCACATCGGCCGGGTCTTCCTTTTTAGCCAGCCGGCCAACAACCCGAACATATTTCACACCGCCATCCGACATTAGCAGTCGATGTTCGAAATCCGCTTCAGGACGATGGTGACCCACTACGGAATCGATCACTTCATGTACCATGTGCCGGTCTTCAGGATGAATTCGTTCGAGCGCTCGGTCAAGCGTTGGCTGAGTTGTCGGTTCAAAATCGAATATGCGGAATGTCTCCGCGGACCAATAAATTCGTCCGCTTGAAAAGTGCCAGCCAAAACTACCTGTATGACTTAAGCTCTGCGCCTCTGCCAGGTAGGCCTCACTTCGTTGAAATGCCTCCTCTGCTCGCTTGCGATGAGATCGATCAGCAGCTTCCCTAAGGGCTCTACGAACCGAAGGTCCAATTCTCGAGAGGCGCGACTTAAACACGTAGTCTGTTGCGCCGAGTTCGAGCGCCTCAATCGCCATTTCTTCGTTTAGAGTTCCGGAGACGAAGATAAAAGGAGTCTCCGGACATACTTCCTGAGCATGTTTTAACGCCGATATGCCATCGAATGATGGAAGGGTGAACTCCGCAAGAATCAGATCAAAATTCTGCTGTTGAAGCTTTGAAGAAAAGTCGTCTCCATTATCTACTCGTGCGAGATCACACGTGATCCCTTCTCCTTCGAGTATCGCTTCAACAAGTTCAGCATCCTTTGGATTGTCTTCTAGATAGAGAATCCGCACGGCAAACAAAACTCTCTTTGTTTGTTTTAGATTAGAACGTCAACTCGACTGCGCCGCCACTCTTTTAACAGAATTCAGGTGCTATAGGCACCTGTTCCGATTGGTCTATTTGGGTCTCGCGGATCATAGCGCAGCTTTCGAATAGCACGCCATCGTTGAACTCAATTCGTTTGACGGAATTGACGGCGCAATTGGAGTCCGCGACCTTGTCCCGCCGTCAATTCAAGGGCACTCCGTCATAACTAACCGATTTAATCAAGCTTAGACGTTGCCGTTCTTGTGGCAAGGCTTTTGCTCGACTTTTGTCGTATGGAGTCCTCTTTTATACCGGCACTGGCGGCTTTAGGTGGAGCGGCGCTCGGCGGCTTTACATCGTTCGCTACCTCCTGGACCAATTTACATACTCAAATGAAATCTGAGGAGAGGGCAAGCAGCAAAGAGAAACGACAAAAGCTTTACAAACAGTTTATTGATCACGCTTCCCAACTTTATGGCGATGCGCTAATTCATAACACGCTTGAGTTGACAGGCCTCATCGAACTATACGCACTGATTAGCAGAATGCGTGTTATATCTTCGGCTCCGGTAGTAGAAAGCGCCGTCAGGGTTGCAAAAGTCATCACCGAAACCTTCAGCGAGCCAAATAAGACTACTGAGGAACTTCAAGCTATGATTCAGGCCAACACTATCGACTTATTACTTGGTTTTAGCGAGGCATGTCGAAAGGAGTTGGGGCCAGGGATATCGTAGTGCAACAACGCGAATTATTATTGGTTTTTGTTCGTGTAAATTTCGTGTGGGTTCGTGGATCTCTTATGTCCCAAGATTGAGCGCCACGAAATCACACGAACCTCACGAACAAAGCCAGAAGGCAACCGAATGCCAACTCTATTGTTATCTTCCCTGGGCTTTTTCGCCGCTAAGCGTCATGACTGTGCTCGTAACCTGTGCGATCAACTTGTCATCATCGCGCAGGATGTCGCACGTGTAACGACTAATTTGTCGACCGACATTAACGGGTCTCGCGACAGCTCGTAGACGCCCATCCCAAAACGGCCTAAAAAAGTTTATTTGTAGATCGATACTGGTAAAACTCTGGTCCTGTTCTAGGCCGGCCGCATGGGCCATACCAATCGCCGCATCTGCGATGTCGCACAGTACGCCACCATGGATTGTGCCCATCGGATTTGCGTGCCGCGTTGTATCCGTGATCAACTCAACCGTTGCCGTACCGGGCGCGACATCGATGACTTTGAAACCCAGAGTTGTCGCGATGGTGGGAGGATAAATGAAACGAGATTCATCAGCTGCCACTTCTTCATTCGCTACGACTTTTTTGAAGAACTCGAGATTAGATACTTTTGACATCGCTTTTATCCCCTGTTGTCAAGGTGATACAAACACATCTGCTGCACTAAAAGTCGATTTGAACCTGGGTACCGGCTTCGCCGCCCGTTGTGAGGATATGGCTATGCCCTTCCGTACGTTACGCCCCTCTTGTTTTGGGCTACGCCCTTTGAGTCCCATATACAATTTCGTTTGAGGCTTGATCGAAGCGGCGTAGCCGGGTCTTGGTGCGGCCATCACGGAAGGGCATAGCCACATCCTCACAACGGGCGGCGAAGCCGACACCCAGCCGCGATCACGCAAGCGGCAAGGTCAGCTCGAGACTTAGGCTTTCACTGCTTCGACATCCAGAGTGATCGTAACTTCATCACCTACCAGAATGCCGCCTGTTTCGAGAGTCGCATTCCAGGTAAGACCGAAATCCTTCCGATTGATTTTAGTGTGCGCCGATAGACCAATTCGGGTGTTGCCCCAGGGATCTTTCTCAGCTTGGGTTGGACCTTCGACGATGAATGCAATTCGCTTCGTAACACCATGTATTGTCAAATCACCCTCGACTTCCAATTCGCCTTCCCCAGCACGCGAAATTCCAGTCGATACGAAGTTCAGTCTTGGAAACTTCTCAACGTCAAGAAAATCCGCGCTCCTCAGATGAGTGTCGCGATCAGATTCGCGTGTATTGATGGATGCCGCCTCAATAGTCGCTTCAACCCGAGACTTTGTTAAGTCGGTTTCATCCAGTGTTATTTCACCGTTAATGCCGGTGAATTGTCCCTTAACATTGGTAATCATCATGTGCCGAACTTTGAATTCAGCACTTGTATGTACCGGATCGATCTTCCACGTCGAGGTTGAAGACTGCGGTGCATTTGCGCTCATATTTTCTCCTTCTCTTTATTCGCCCAGTCCAAGTTACTGCCATCCACCACCCAACGCCTTGTAGAGCTGGACAATTGACAACAGTTCGTTACGTTTAGTTTGCGTCAGATTAACCTCAGCATCAAATAGTTCACGATCAGAATCAAGAGCATTCAGAAGAGTGTCTATACCTCCGCTGTACCTGAGGTGTGCCAAGCGTGATCTATCTCGCAGAGTTGCAACCAACAACTCCTGCTGAGTCCGTACTTCCCTCACCTTTCGATACTGAATCAATGAATCAGATACTTCCCTGAAGGCATTTTGAACTGTTTGCTGATAATGAACTACTGCAGATTCCTGTTCGGCTCTTGCGAACTTCACATTGGACTTCAGCCTGCCTCCAGTAAAGATGGGCTGAGTTAGTTGCGGCACGATTGACCATGCCCGACTCGGTCCAGTGAAGAGACTTGAAAGTTGATCGCTCTGAAATCCAAGTAATCCAGTCAAACTTATTCGAGGGAAAAACTCTTTCTTTGCGACCGAAACCAGCGCGTTCCGCGCTGCAAGATTTTCTTCAGCCGCGCGTATGTCAGGTCTGCGCTCTAATAGAGAAGATGGCAGACCCGAAGGAACAGTTGGAAGAACTTCTTGTTGGCCCAGCGGCTGACCCCGTTTGATTGGACCCGGATTATTTCCAGCGAGGAAACTAAGTTGATTTTCCGTTTGTTCGATCAGACGTTCAGTATCAGGGATTGTCTGCGAAGCCTGGTAGACCAATTCTTCAGCCTGGCGGACCTCCAATGCCGTTGCCAGCCCACCTTGCTCACGCGCCCTAATCAGGCCCAACGACTCCTGCCTCGTCGCTAACGTGCGCTTAGCTATATCCAGTTCACTGTCAAGTCCAAGCAAGCTGAAGTATCCAGTTGCCACATCACCTACAACCGTCGTCAGAACCGCCTTACGATCTTCTTCCGAAGCTCGCAACTCTGCGCGGGCAGCTTTTGTTTGCTGTCGCAAACGGCCCCAAACATCTAACTCAAAAGACAGCAGATTCAGAAAAACGCTGCCAAAGCTTCGTGCTTTACCTCCCTGCCGAGCAGCACCGGCCGGCCCATTGACTGACGTGCGAGCAGTTGTGAAATCAGCACCGGCAGCGAGCTGCGGAAACTGCTCAGATCGTACAAGACCAAGATTGGCGCGCGCCGCGTTGATTCTGGCGACTGCCAAACGCACATCGTGATTTTGATCAATTGAGGTACGAACCAACTGCTGCAGTTCTTCATCTTTGAAAACTTCAAACCATTTCTCGTCGCCCAGTGATATCTGATCAGCGGGAGTACTCGAATCTCCTC
>JBKPQV010000144.1:0-17742 GCA_046734235.1 Acidobacteriota bacterium | reverse complement strand
AGCGAGACCTACCAGCCGTGAAACAATATGTCGCAAACCAGAAAGAGCATCATCGGAAGTGGAGTTTTAAGGATGAGCTTATTTTTATGCTGGAGGAAAACGGGGTCGAGTATGACGAGCGATATTTGTGGGACTAGGTATTAGTCTTTGTTTGACCCTTTCAGGGTCCAATGAATCTTGGGCGTCTTTTCCGGGGGCTTCGCGGACTCGCCCCCGGCTATTAACTTTCACACTTTCAGTGTGAAATCGATTCTCACGCTGTTCGATTGAGAATAAAATCTGCAATCTTGTGTAGCGTTTCGGTTGAGCGATCTATTCGCTCCAGTGCTTCGCAAGCTGATTTGTGAGCGCGGGCGGCGGCAGCCTGACTTTCCTCGAGACCATACAAGCCGGGATAGGTAGCTTTAAGGGAACGCGCATCTTTACCCGGAGTCTTTCCCAGATCTTCTGCAGTTGCAGTTACATCCAGCAGGTCGTCCGTGATCTGAAATAGCAAACCCAATTGCGCAGCGTAAGCAGTTACCGCATCGAGCTCCTGTTCCGAAACACCGGCGATAATCGCTCCACACCGGGCAGAAGCGATAATCAATGCGCCAGTCTTGAGACGGTGAATCCCCTCAAGCTCCTTACCCGTAACGGCTCGCGCTTCGCCTTCAATATCCAACGCTTGACCCGCAACCATTCCGTCAGGTGTTCCTGCTGCATTTGAAAGTTCCTTAGTCAATGCGACGCGAATCTCAGGCTCTAATTGGTCGTCAAACGCAATGGCTTTGAAGGCAAGCGTTTGCAAAGCGTCGCCTGCAAGGATGGCGGTTGCCTCGTCAAACCTCACATGACAGGTTGGCCGGCCGCGACGTAGATCGTCATCATCCATAGCAGGTAGATCATCGTGAATAAGTGAGTAGGTATGGATCATTTCAAGCGCGCAAGCTGTTTTGAGCATTCGTTTGACTGGCGCTTGAAACACCTGGCCGGTAGCAATCAATAAGGCTGGGCGAAATCGCTTGCCACCAGCAAAAACACTCCACCGAATTGCTTGGTGAATCTTTTCGGGCTGAGTGCCGGCCAGTGGCAGAACACTATTTAGCTCAACTTCTATCAACGCCCGACTACCGGCTAACAAACTGTCTAGCTCGAGAGCAGACGTTGAAGGCAGTCGCTCAGAAAACGCTTTCGTCATCAGTTTCGTTGTTGTCCCCCTGTTCTGGTTCAAAAGCGTTTGCGACTGTACGACCCTGATTGTCGCGCATCAAAATCTCTATTCGTCGCTCGGCCTGGCTCAAACGATCCTGGCATTCGCGTGAGAGTCGAATCCCTTGCTCAAACAGTTCGAGGCTCTTCTCAAGAGGCAAGTCGCCACTTTCGAGTTGTCGCACTATCTGTTCGAGGGCTTCGAGTGAGGTTTCGAAGGTTCTTGGTTCTGGTTCTTTCATGATCGATTTGTTCTTTGATTTTTGCTCTTTTTGAAATTTGTACTTTGTACTTTGTACTTTGTTCTTTGCACTTTGACCTTTGTACTTCTTACCAAGCACAAAGCTCAAAGCTCAAAGAACAAAGAACGAAGTACAAAGAACAAAGAACAAAGCCCCAAACTCACTTCCGTTTCTTCGGTTTGATTAACGCTTTCAATAAAGTGTCGCCAACTTCAACTGCGCCGATGGCCGGCAGATCTTTCATTTCGCTATCTACCACTCGTTCCAATAATACGTCGTCTTTGACTTCCGTTACCTTCCAAAGATCTCCGTTCCGTTCCAGTGCCAGTTCAATCTTTCGATTTGGTAACGGAGCAATCGCTTTCGATTTGTCTCCTTCACTTGTGATGGTTACGAGAGTAGGTACGGCCAAGGCTACCAGGATGAAGGGCTTCGGCTCTGACTTTGAAGCAAGCTCCTTTATTTCTTTAGCTACTTCCTGGTGAATCGTGTCCTTCAAACGCGGCACTATCGACGGAACCAACGTGTCTATCTGTTTTTGTACCGTGCCGCTTAAGGTAATGCCGTATCGATCGGCTGCTTTTTGCCGGACGTCATTAATCATGCTCTGGGCAATCTTTTCGTCGTCGATCTGTTTCTCAAACGTAGCCATATCGTTACGTTGAGCCGCGTCGATGATTACTGCAATTGAGTAAGCTGGCGTGCTTTGGAAGTGACGCCACCAAAGAAACGCACCAACTACGCCAACCAGGACTACGACAAAGATCATGATCAGGAAGATTGCTAAGATCTTCGGCCAGCGTCGAGACTTTCCGCGTGCCCGATATGCCTGTCCACCGGCACCGGGCGTGTCGACGTTGATGACGATGCGTCTCCTAATCGGGTCGTTGGCGTCCATATGTCAGTTCTTAGCTATTTTCTTAGCTATTTGCTTAGCCGCAGATTAACGCAAATGATCTCAGATTGAGTAAGAAAAGTGAAAAGCACCAGCTCCCAATATGAATAGGAGCGCAGCGACTGTACACAAGAGATCAAAGCCCTCGTTGAAAACCTACTCATGACTCAGTTTCAGGTTCGACTCCCTGGACCTTGGTAGTTAGTTTTCCTCGTTCCAGTTTTATCGCAACCTGATCGCCGATCTTAACCGTCGCAGCATCTCGCACTAGTTTCCCGTTGGCATCCTGCGCTATCGCATAACCCCTGTGGAGCACAGCCAGGGGCGATAATGCGTCCAGCGAAGCCGCAGCCAAACCCAATCTTGAACGGCCCTGGTCTAACTGTTCCCCCATGGCGGTGTTGCAAGCCGCGGCAGCGGAATCATATCGCGCACGGGCCGTGGCTACACGTGCTTGCAGCCTTGCCGGCGAGATCTTTTGGACCAACGCATTGGTTCTGAGCGTTTGCTTTTTCAGCAACTGATTTAGCGATACCTCTAATTGATGCGTCGCTGAATTAGTGTCAACACGCGCATTTCGCAACTTGGTCTTTACTTCGTCGAATACCTGGGAAAGAGCGTGCTCCTGTACACGCGCCCGCGCATGCACGATCTTGTATTTAGTCAGACGCACCAGTTGACCACCAAGCTGATCCAGTGCTCCGCAAAGTTGATCTTCACGTGCCGCTACGATTTCGGCTGCCGCCGAAGGAGTTGGTGCGCGGTGATCCGCGACGAAATCAGCAATGGTGAAGTCGGTTTCATGGCCGACCGCGGAAATTACAGGAATCGCAGAATTACGGATTGCACGGGCCACTTCTTCGGTATTAAATGCCCATAAATCTTCAGTTGAGCCACCGCCACGCCCAACTATCAAAACATCAACGCGATCTTTGTCGCGACCATCGCGGACCGCTCGTTCGTGATGTTGGTTGATCAGACGAATCGCACGGCCGATGTCTGCTCCAGCTCCATCACCCTGAACTCGGGCAGGAGAGAGCAACACGTTCACCGTTTTAGTGCGCCGCGTTAAGACGTTGAGCATGTCGCGAACTGCTGCTCCTGTTGGTGAGGTAACGATCCCGACTCGGCGTGGAAAAATTGGCAAAGGTCGTTTGAGTTCTTTCGCAAACAATCCTTCTGTCTGAAGTCGATCACGAAGTTGCTCAAAAGCAATTCGCAGAGCTCCTGCGCCAACCGGATCCAGAGTTTCGACGACGAGTTCATACTCGCCGCGAGGTGGATACACAGTTAGCTTTCCTCGAGCCGTAACATGCAAACCGTCAGCTGGTTTGAAGCGAATCCGTTGATTTGAGGAACGAAAACATTTTGCGCGAAGCTGAGCGTTTCGGTCTTTGATCGTGAAGTACCAATGTCCTGACGAGTGGTCCTTGAAGTTTGATATTTCACCTTCAACCCAAACTGAAGCAAACCGCGATTCGAGTGAAGTACGAATGGCGTTCGTCAGCTGCGTCACCGTCATCGGGCGACGTTCGGTTTGATCAAAAAGAGCGTTGAAGAGAGGTTGGGACATGGATAATAGGTACTTTGTACTTCGTGCTTTGTCCTTTGTGCTTGGTTCAGTGTCGGTTCTCTTTTAGGTACAAAGCACGAAGTACAAAGTACCAAAGACAACGCCCATTCAGGGCGACACTCCAATCACCGGACTCAACCGCACCGAAGCCCCTTCCTTATTGGTGCGCAGCCGGATCCTGGGAGCGGTCGACGACGCTGAATTCGATGCATATGTAATCGTGTAAGCCGTCCGGAGCTGCAGAACCACGTCGTCATAGGCCTTTTGCAAATCCTCGATTCGACGAATCGGATAGTAGACGCCACCCGAGGCGGCAGCTAGTTTCCGACCTTCATCGTCTGCCCGCGTGGTGAGCGTCAGATACCGCGTACGCAGCGGATCAATTGTGATCTCTGGCTTCGGTACAGTGCTTTCCGGTATCAAGCCTGAAGGCACGTAGAGCGGGTAGATCAAGGCTCCCGACTCAGCCAGTGCATCCAGTATCGCGGGGAATGGCAGAAACGATTTGTTGTCGTCACCATCCGACATGATCACCACCGCAGTCCGTTCGCCGCGGAGTTGCTTGATCGGGGTCGCCAGGATGTAACCGAGTGCGTCGTAGAGAGCGGTTCCGCCGCCGGCATCAATCTCGTCCAGCTTCCGCGAGAGCATTGCGCGATCAGTGGTGAAGTCGGAAATAATTTGAATATCATCACGGAAACTGATGATCGAAATTCGATCCTGTGGACTAGCGGTTCTCAAAAAATCACGCGCGGCCTTACGAATAAAGTCCATGCGCTCTTCAATACTGCCTGACACGTCGAGCAGTAGTATCAGATTGAAAGGCTCGTTCGCCGGCGCAACATTTGTTACTCGACGTTCGATGCCATTTTCGAAGACAGTGAAATCTGTTTGTCGCATCCCGGCGATAGCTCGGCCATTTCGATCCGTGACACTGACATTGAAACGCATCAGCTGTGGTGCGACTGAACTAACGATCTGTCCGGGTGGTAACCCTTTGCGTAGCGTCGGTTCCTTTTCCGGCGGCGGCATCGTCCTCGCGTAATCGCCAAACATCTTGGGTGACACTTTGCGGATTGCTTCAACGAGTTGGGAATCGCCGCTACGAATTATTGCCCGTGCCGCTTCAGTCAACGGGCGCTCACGCAAATCACTCGGCGCCATCGAAGGGTCAACGTTAAGTAGGACCACTCCGCGTTGCGTATGAAAGTCGAGGGCGATGCGTTCTTCCTTCTTTGGTTTTTCTTCACCCAGCTTTCCGGAAAGCCGAAACCAACCACCTGCTTTTTCTTTCACTTCCTTGAGTTCAACATCGCTCATGTAACGAGGCCGGCTTGCTTCCCAAACGAAGTCGTACTTCAACGCTTCGAGGGGAACGTCAGCGTGAATTGTGCCGGTATCAGTCTTGACGGTGGCTGTTTCAACGTTCCCGATCACGCTAACAGCGCCTGCTCCACTTTCAACTTCCACCTTAGATCGGACGGGAATACGAACCACGACGTCAATACGATCTTGTTCTCGACGCTGTCGAATATCGATGTCCAGCTTACCGCCATCAACTTTTGCATTGATGTCAGTGTCGGAAACCGGCGCACCATCGGAGCCGGCTTCGATCCTGGCCTTCTTTTGTAGTTCATCACTCGCGATTACGGTCACCCGACCGTCATGGTTTTTGACCGTTACTGAAAGTTTTTCGGGAGTGTCCAATTCACGCTGGTAGGTAGTCCGTTGCTGGGCTCTTAGACAGGGAGCACCCAGCCAGACCAAGCAGGCTACAGCGATCAAAAACTTAATTGGGGACAAACGGCGCCGCGGAATACGGACGAGGTGCGTGCTGTAAAACATCCGTGCGATCTTGCCCGTGGACAGCGTGAGGGTCAAGTTGGGAGAAAAGACTTATTTGTCATTGGTCATTTGACATTTATCATTTTTCATTTTTCCGACCCTCCGGGCTTCGATCCGGGTTCGAACAAACAGGCACCTCCTTGGAGTGCGGTGGCCCGGCACCGCTTTGTCAAAGGGGCTCATCGAAAAAGAACCAGCGAAGGCGTTGACTTGCTTAAGGTGAATCTAGATTTAGTAACGCTGTGACAAAGCGGTAACAGGCTACCGCACTCCAAGGAGGTGCCTGTTGTTCGAAGCCCGAAGAGTCCGAAAAAAGAAAAATGATAAATGTCAAATGAACAATGACAAATGAATCGGGGCCTCGTACGCATTTTCGTCCCCTGACCGGATGGGCTATCATATCCGAACCTCCAAAACCCCTGGATTTTTAACTGTCGCTCAGCAGGAGAGTGAAGTGATGCAGTCGACTCAAGCAAAGCGTATTAGGTGGCAGGAACAGGAAGACAATTCTCGGCTGCTAATACGCAATTTAGTTAAGCGTGATCCTCGCGCAGGGTTGGCCGAGGATGTCCGCAATGGGCTGATGGCCCACCCAAAAAGATTCCTTCCAAAATACTTTTACGATGAGCTCGGGTCGCAGTTGTTTGAAGCCATCTGTCTCCTTCCTGAATACTATCTGACGCGCGCTGAAAACGAGATTCTGCAAAAATACGCAAGCGAGATTGTCACTTCGGTTAAAGGTCACAAAACACTCTTAGAGATGGGAAGTGGGAGTGCCTCCAAGACCAGACTGATTATTGAAGCACTTCTCCGTGAACAGGAAGAGCTCCTGTTTATGCCCGTCGATATTTCGGCAACTGCTCTCGAAAGTAGCTCAAGAATTCTCTTGCAGTCGTATCCGAGGTTGCGGATCGAAGCGTATGCGGCAGACTATTTCGCGGGGTTAGCAGAGTTGGGAAAAACAAGTCGCGGCCGCACGCTAGCACTGTTTCTGGGATCCAACATAAGCAACTTCGATAAGGAAGAAGCGATCCGTTTCTTGAAAGCGATGCGTAAGGTATTGCATTTTGGCGATGCCCTTTTGCTCGGTGCCGATCTCAAGAAAGATCCGCCAACACTCGAAGCAGCATATAACGATGCGCTCGGGGTTACGTCGGCGTTCAACTTAAATGTCCTTGCCCGAATCAATCGCGAGTTAGGCGGTGACTTTAATTTACGTTCCTTCAAGCATTACGCGTTTTACAACGAGGGTGAAGGACGTATCGAGATTTACATTCAGAGCCTCGAAGATCAGCATGTGCGTATTGACAAGTTGGATCTGGAAGTCGAGTTTGCGGCTGGAGAGTTAATACATACAGAGAATTCCTACAAATATGATCGTGCGGGAATTGATGATCTCGCCACCTCGACTGGATTCAAATGTGTTCGCTCCTGGCTCGATTCGCACGGACGGTTCAGTAGTAATTTGTTAATGGTCGCTTGAACACCCGAAAATTGGGCCACAGATTGAAAAGGTAACACGGGTCAGAACGTCGACAAGAAGTTTCAATGCTTACTGGTTTTGATCTGTGTCACCCTTTGAAAATCTGTGGCTAATGAAATCTGTGGCTGATTCTTCAAATCACCGCCTGGTAGAATTTCGAGACGTTAGCTATTCGATCCCCACTAATCCCAGCCGAATCCTTTCTGATCTAAACCTGACAGTTGAGCGAGGCGAAACACTTGTGTTGCTCGGCGAATCGGGCTGCGGAAAGACCACCACACTCAAACTCGTCAATCGTCTTTATAGTCCAACCTCGGGAGAGGTTTTGGTTGACGGTAAATCAACCAGGGAATGGAATCCAATTGAGCTTCGGCGGCACATCGGCTACGTGATCCAGGAAGGTGGTCTATTTCCCCATTTCACAATTGCGCACAATGTTGGAGTCGTGCCTCGTCTTGCAGGTTGGGATGACCAGCGAATCGAAAAACGCGTGGATGAACTGCTGGAAATGGTAGGCCTTGAGCCCGCTCGTTTCAGAGAGCGCTATCCACGCGAGTTATCAGGTGGCCAACGACAGCGGATTGGAGTTGCTCGTGCCCTGGCCGCAGATCCCTCCTTGCTGTTGCTGGATGAGCCGTTTGGCGCCCTTGATCCGCTGACCCGCGCAAGTCTGCAAAAGGAGTTTGCCGATCTAACACATCGTTTGGAAAAAACTGCGATTGTCGTAACGCACGACGTACGTGAAGCACTGTTGCTGGGTGATCGCATTGGACTAATGCATGCCGGAGAGGTTGTCTTGCTCGAAACACCACAGGGTTTTCGGGAATCGACAAATGAAAAGGCAAAGGCTTACCTGCAGACCATGGAAACTTAAATGATTTCAGATTTCAGATTGCAGATTGCAGATTGATTGGAGTGTACTAGCAATCAGCAATCAGCCAATCGGCAATCCGAAATCCGAAATCCGAAATTCGAAATGACCTTCTGGCGCTTTCTACAACTGAACTATTCAGAACTGTTGATGCTGATCTGGCAACACATTGTTCTGGTGTTTGTAGCAATCGCAATTGCAGTGGTGATTGGTGTACCCGTTGGCATCTTGTTAACACGTTACCGGCGTGCCAGCAGTCCGGTTCTCGGTGTTGCCAGCATCATGCAGACAATTCCCAGCCTTGCGCTCTTTGGTTTCTTGATTCCTCTTCCCTTCATTGGTGGCATAGGTACCCGCACCGCACTTGTGGCACTCGTTCTCTATTCGTTGCTGCCTATCATTCGAAATACGGTTACTGGGGTGCTTGGCGTAGACCCTAGCGTTCGGGAAGCTGCGGTGGCGATGGGAATGACCGATAGCCAGGTATTACGACAAGTTGAGCTGCCGCTGGCGATGGGTGTGATTATCACAGGTATTCGTGTGGCAACCGTGATCGCCGTTGGAGTCACGACAATTGCTGCGGCAGTCGGCGCAGGGGGATTGGGTGTTTATATTTTTCGCGGCCTCCGTCAGTACGACAACAATCTCTTGTTGGCTGGCGCGTTGGCAGCAGCGTTGCTCGCCCTAAGTGCTGATTTTCTTCTCGGCTTAGTTGAACAGCAATTTAAGTTCGAGGGAAAGCGAATGCGAATCTCGCTGGTCCAAAAAGGAGTGCTGGTCCTAATCGGCGTTCTGGTAATTGCATTTGCTTTTGTTGGTATTCGAAGTCCTCGCTCGACTGCCACCACGAACACGAAAAAGATCGTCGTAGCCTCAAAAGATTTCACTGAGTCAATCATCCTTGCAGAGGTTGTGGCACAACTTCTGGAAGGTCGTGGAGTATCAGTCGAGCGAAGGTTTGAATTAGGTGGGAATCTTCCACACGAAGCACTCTTGAGTGGCAAAGCAGACATCTATCCGGAGTACACGGGCACTTGCTACGCAGCAATACTTCATCATTCGCCAATCAGCGACCCCCGCCGCGTGTACGACCAACTAAAACAGGAGTATTCAGCCACCCTGAATCTGGATGTCAGTCAACCTCTTGGATTCGAAAACACTTTTGCGATCCTGGTTCGAGGAGAAGATGCTCGGCGACTGAAACTAAAAACTATCTCTGAAGCAACACCTCATACTCTTCAATGGCGAGCTGGTCTCGGCCAGGATTTCATGTCACGCGCCGACGGTTTTCCAGGGTTCTCAAAAACCTACGGTTTAAAGTTTCGTGAAGTGCGCGAAATGGATTTGTCGCTTACTTACATTGCACTAGCGTCGAAACAAGTTGATCTGATAGCGGGCAATTCAACCGAGGGTCGAATTGCCACTCTTGACCTGGTCCAGCTTGAAGATGATCGTCGCTACTTTCCGCCCTATGAGGCGATTTATGTTGTCAGAAAAGCAGCGGCGAACCAGGAGTTGAACGACGTCCTGGCAAAACTCGCAAATTCAATTTCGACTGAGGAGATGCGTAAATTGAATTATGAAGTTGATGGAAACAAGCGGGACGTCAAAGAAGTAGTGCGTGAGTGGATTTCCAAACGATTTCCAGCCAGCAGTTAATTGAGTTGGGTCATTACGGTTTTTTGGAGGTTAGCAATGGGATTATTCGACCTGATACTTCTTCTAATAGTTGCAGGTGTTTGTGGTTCGTTGGGCCAAGCTATTAGCGGTTATTCCCGCGGCGGGTGTTTGGTTTCGATCGCACTTGGATTTGTCGGTGCGCTGCTCGGAATGTGGTTGGCGCGAGCAATGGGCTTGCCGGAATTGTTTGCCGTGAATATCGGTGGAACAAAGTTTCCGATCATCTGGTCCATAATTGGATCAGCATTGTTTGTAGCCGTGATTTCTTTAATCTCCAGAAGTCGGGCGTGAGTAAGCGCAAAGTGCCTCTTTGCCGCGGGGCGGCCTAAGCGTAGAGCCCAGGGTGAAGCGAGGCTTTGCGAGCGAAACCCTGGGTATGTGATGAATAAATGCCAGCGTCCTGAAAGGACGCGAGTGAGAGGCGAGACCTGACTTGCCGCAACAGGTCGTGCTTTGATCCATAGAAGTCCCAATGCCACTCGCGTCCTTTCAGGACGCGTGAATCTAATTCATCGATATACCCAGGGTTTCGCTCGCAAAGCCTCGCTCACCCTGGGCTCTACGCTTAGGCCGCTCCGCGGCAAAGAAAGCAACAAACTCGTTTCGCGACAGAAACAGTAGCGCTTCGCTACTAACAAAGATCTCAAGCACCTCGGTTAGACACACCACGACCTTCTCGGGTGCAGAACTTTTCCCTGTTTGCCAAAGGTGTGGCGAGGAAAGCTCTAGACGCAGGATTGGGAGAGCACGTTTACTGGGCTTAAGCTCAGTTTTGTGATCCTGGCTTTAGTTTCCACCACCGGTATTGTCTGGAGGATCAATTGAGGTGGATTC
Organism: Acidobacteriota bacterium; assembly: GCA_046734235.1. Taxonomy (GTDB): domain Bacteria; phylum Acidobacteriota; class Blastocatellia; order Pyrinomonadales; family Pyrinomonadaceae; genus PSRF01. Next base: position 7,128 of record JBKPQV010000144.1, on the reverse strand, counting down.
CTCTTCCGACGTCTCGGCTTTGCCACCGCCTCCGGTGTTGTCTGGTGGATCGATAAGGTCCTGGTCACGTTCAGTGTCATCAAACATAAATGTGAGTCTCCTTACGTTTGTATCAGTTTACTAACCAAGCTGTTTCTGGATGAGTTGAATGTCAGGGCGAGTAAGGTAAAGCTTGAACGCACCCTCCCCCCATCCTTGTTCCAGGCTTACAAGCGCGTTCCGGGCTTCGGCCAAATACTGATCACGCTTGGCATTGTCTCCCAACTTCTCATTGACTTGTGCGGCAATGAGTAAAGCTCGCCACTGAGATTCGAGTTGAGACCCCTGCGCAAATCGGGCCTGGGCTTGAGTTGCGAGGGCTTGGGCTGTTTGAGCATCACCATTTTGCAACGCAACTTCTGCATGAGCAAGTATTGCTCGCGATAAAAGGGTATTATCGCCAACCTTTTCAGCAGCTTTGACTGCCTCCTCGCACATAGGCAAGGCCGCCTTTCCTCCGCCCATCTGGGCCTTTGCCAGGGCTATCGTGACGCTTGCTTCTATCGACGTGTCGCGATAATCGTTCCCGGCGAGCGTTAGGGCTTCGTTGGCTTTGGCGACAGCATCAGCAAAATTGCGTTCGCTCAGCGCTATCTCCGCTGCAATCAAGTGCTGATAAGGAATGAGCGCCTTAAAGTCGTTTCCACTTTGATTAGCCGTTTGCGACACTTCGGTCAGTAGTTGTTTGGCTTCAGAGATACGGCCTATGCGCCACAAGATATTTGCACGGTTTGTTTCAGCAAACACAAACTTAATTCGGCTATTAACAGACTGATAAATAGCTCGAGCTTGATCGTAGCGTTCGAGTGCTTCCGGATATTTCTCCTGATCGAAGAGGACCGCACCCATTTCACCGTAGGAGTCAGCAATCAGTACCTGGCCCCCGCCTTGTTGAGCGATCTCCAGTTTTTGATTCAACGCGTTGAGCGCGGCAGCGAATTCCCCCTGGCGTCGCTTACCACGCGCAATGTGCGTAAAACAGCGCGACACTTCTCTTGAAAAATTTCCTTGCTGGAAAAATGGTAGTGCACGTTGAACCATCTCCAAACCTGCCTCGGTTTGAGACTGTTGGATATAAAGCCCACCGAGATTCAGCAGTCCCTGGGCTTCCCTCCGTCGACCTTTATTAGCCTGGGCCAGCTCAATTGTTTGTTTGTAGTATTTTTCGGCGTTAGTGAAGTCGCCACGGCCAGAATAAGAATTCCCCAACTCCAGCAACCCACCCGTAGCGAGGTTTTCAAGATGCTGATCCTGTGCTCGCTTAACGGCCTGGGCTGCGAAATCTGCACTCTCGCTGACCGAACCCTGGGTATACATTAAGTAACTCAAATCAATCAGCGCGCTGATCTCCTGGGCATCGTTGCCCAAAGTTCGAGCCGCATCGAGTGCGCGCTGAAACTCAGCCCGAGCTTCACCATACCTGCCCTGGTCGCGATAAAGAACGCCGCGTTGTCGTCGAACTTCATTAACACCCTCGTTGTTCGATTCAACTGAATACAGGCGTTCCGCTTTGTCGTAAAACTCGAGGGCTTTTGGGCCATCCTGTTTGCGATTGTAAATAATTCCGGCACGCAAAAATGCTGTCGGATATTGCCCATTATTTAAAGCGATCGACTTAAGGTAATTTTCCAGTGCTTTATCAACGTTGCCGTTGTTTTCGTACGCATACCCAAGATCCACAAAAACCTGCGGATCGTTCGGAGTCGATTTTGCGATCTCTTCATACGACTTTGCTGCTGCTGCAAAGTCGCGCCGAACAGTTGCTGTGATTGCGTCGAAATAGAGAGCATCGACTGGTGAAAGGGACGAGCGATCGGCAGCAAGTAGCTCATCCTTGGCTTTGTCGATGTAATCGAGCTCGGTCCATGCCTGTGCAAGTCGAGCACGAGCCAGTGCGTAGTTACTGTCGATCACAACGGCCTGCTGCAGCAGTTTACTCGCCTGATAGTAAGCACCATTTCGTAGTCCGTCGGTGCCTCGTTGATACCAGTTGAGCGCTGCCGGCGATGGTTGATAGTAGGATCGAGGCCAAAAGCGATAGGCGAGCCAGACTCCCAGAATGGTTACTAACACCACGGCAAATACGGCGTTGAGGGAGAATCTTTCGCGTCGAAGAGACGTGATGAGGGCACTGGCGGGGCGGTCTCCCTGGGTCGGTCTGCTCTTCGTGCTTACAGGAATCCCGTTTCCACTCAAACTTGGCAAGACGAGCGCGAGATCTTCTCGCAACTCCTCCGCTAACTGATATCGCTCCTCGACCTTCTTTTGGAGAGCTTTCATCGTTATACGATCAAGCTCGGGCGGAACATTCCTATTGAAGTGTGAAGGTGGTTGAGGCGTCACATGAATTATCTGCGCGCCAATCTCCAGGACACTCGAACCAGAAAACGCCGATTGTCCGGCGAGACACTCATAAAGCAACGCTCCCAGTGCAAACAGATCGCTACGTCCATCAATTTGCTTTCCAGTGGCTTGTTCAGGCGAAAGGTAAAGAGGAGTGCCTACAATTACATCGCTACGAGTCTGCGTTGAGTAAAGTGTCTTGGCATCCAGGTCGACTCCACTTGACGACTGGTCGAAGAGTTTCTTGACCAGCCCAAAGTCGAGCACCTTAACCTGTCCTCGTTCATTGACGACGACATTAGAAGGCTTAATGTCGCGGTGAACAATTCCGTTTTCGTGAGCTTCGGCGAGCGCAGCCGCAATCGCTGAAATGATCTCTACAGATCGGCGCATCGGCAGGCCTTCATCGAGCAAGTCGCTTAACGACTTGCCTTTAACAAACTCCATGACGATGAAAGGCTGACCAGTATCGTTTTCGCCATAGTCGTGGACGGTGGCGATGTTTGGGTGGTTAAGTTTGGAAACAGCACGCGCCTCACGAATGAAACGAGCGCGGTAATGATGATCAGTTGAACTTAGAAACTTGATTGCAACTTGTCGAGCCAGATGTTTGTCTTCGGCGAGATAGACAATGCCCATTCCGCCTTCACCCAGTTTTTCAAGAATTCGGTAATGGGAAACTGTCTGACCGATCATGCTCAATGGAAATTCCTCGAGCGCGAGAAAAGCGGAAAATAGGGTCGCTCCAGGGAAACGGAACGTGGCTCCAGGCTGTTTTTACATTGAAGGCATTGTGCGCTAAGGGCACCACAAATTCAAGCATGGGGTTTGTTTGCGATGAGGCGATCTATTGGTCATTGGTCATTTGACATTTATCATGTCATTTTTCAGACACTCCGGAGGCGCGAAGCGTCTGAAAAATGGAAAATGAGAAATGAAAAATGATCAATGACCATAAGTATTTTATTAAGTAAGGATCGTCGCCCTGATTTTTGCTTCTTGCGCTTCGCGGAAACGATGAAGCTTTTCGCGCAAATCTGGCCGGCTGTTAGCGAGAATGGCAACCGCAAAAAGTGCCGCGTTGACAGCGCCAGGTTTGCCGATTGCTAAAGTCGCTACCGGAATTCCGCCGGGCATTTGAACAGTGGCGAGCAGTGAATCGAGACCATTGAGTGCCTCGCTGCGCATAGGTACTCCCAAAACCGGCAACGTGGTATGAGCGGCCAAGACGCCAGCAAGGTGGGCAGCGCCACCGGCAGCTCCGATGATGACTTCAAAGCCTTTCTTTTCGGCGGTTGAAGCGAACTCCGAAGCGAGGCTCGGCGAACGATGCGCCGAGATCACTTTGCATTCGTGCGCCACACCAAATTGGGTCAACGTGTCAGAGGCATTTTTCATCGTATCCCAGTCAGACTGGCTGCCCATGATAATTGCTATAAGAGATTTCGAATTTCGGATTTCTGATTTCGGATTTTGTGACTTCGTTGTCTTACTTACCTTGTTACTCTTCTTGTTAGCCATCTGGTCTCCTTAAAAGTCTCGAGTTTGAAGTCGCAGTTCAGGTCTTGAGCATAGGGGTATGAACAAACTTCAGACCTGAACCCAACACCTAAATCCGCAAGCCCAAATCCCAAATCCAAAATTCAAAATTCTTACTCCCCTTGGCTTAATGAAAACCCAACTTCACCATCGAACGTATAGAGATTCTCGGTTTTGATCGCATCGTAACCTGCCGTTGCTATGCGACCGAGAAGTGAGATTGTCTGTAATGGAGTTACTGTGCTGCTGCCCTCAGCCATAAAGCGGCAACGCCAATGATCGGAACAGTAAGTTTCCGCATGGCCCTTGGGCCAAACTGCTACTCCTCGGTTGCTGATCATTGTGAGCTTCAATCCGTCATCATTTACTTTGCTCAAATCTTCACCGAGCTCTGTTGGTGTTCCACTGGTCCAATCAAGAAACACATCGATACCGACTAGTTCTTTTTTCGGCGAAGCTTTCGACGCAGATGCCGCTGCGCCCGCTGGATTGCCGCCTTCTGCCTTTTCATATTTGGCAGCCTTTAATAACTGTGGCGCCTGGCCCAGTCGCGCAATCACGGCGTCGGCAAATTCTTTGGTGCCGACCTTCTGCTTGCTTGAGCCCTCATCGTAAATGTCATAGGTGTGAATGCCGTCTTCGATCGTGCGGAGCCACCCGTTGTGCACACTCTCAGCATGTTCACTCAACCCGACATGGACCAGCATCATCACTGCGCCTAATAACAAACCTGACGGGTTAGCGAGGTTCTGACCTGCCCGCCGCGGCGCCGAGCCATGAATCGCTTCAAACATAGCCACGTGTTCACCGATGTTCGCAGATCCCGCGAGTCCGACGGAACCAGCAATTTGGGCAGCGACATCGGAGAGAATGTCGCCATAAAGATTTGGCATCACGACGACGTCGAATGCTTCAGGCGTGTCGGCAAGTTTGGCCGCGCCGATATCGACAATCCAATGTTCATTTTCAATGTCCGCGTACTCCGTAGCGATTTCATCGAAAATCTTATGGAAGAGTCCGTCGGTTAGCTTCATGATGTTGTCTTTGGTGAAGCAAGTGACTTTCTTCCGGCTATTACGGCGCGCGTATTCGAATGCGTAACGAATGATCTTTTCCGATCCTGGACGTGAGATGAGTTTCAAGCACTCCATCACATCGGCGGACTGCCGGTACTCAATGCCTGCGTAAAGGTCTTCTTCGTTTTCACGAACGATCACGACGTCCATCTTCGGGTGTTTTGTTTCAACGAATGGATGGTACGAAACGCACGGTCGTACGTTCGCATATAGACCCAACACTTTTCTCACCGTTACGTTCAGGCTCTTGAATCCGCCACCTTGAGGAGTGGTGATAGGTGCTTTAAGAAAGACTTTGGTTCGTCTTAGTGAATCCCATGAGCTTGGTTCGATTCCAGCAGAGTTACCGGAAAGGTAGACCTTTTCTCCAATTTCGATTCTTTCGATGTCGAGTGGAGCACCGGCTGCCTCCAGAATGCGCAAGGTAGCGTCCATGATTTCTGGGCCGATACCGTCGCCGTTAGCCACAGTGATGGGAATGCGTGTTGACATAAATCCAAGCCTTTCGAGATTATTTTCGGTTTCGAGAGTTGAGCATAGTAAGTCAAAAGCACAAAGGCGGCAAACACGGGGCACTTCGGTTCAAAACTGCATAAAATAGGAGCGAGGCAACAACAGTACGGAACAGGAGCGCAGCGACTGCACGCAAGAGAACGAACTAATCGGTTTAGAATCCGGGCCTTGATCTCTTGCGTACAGTCGCTGCGCTCCTGTTCCGTATTGCTGAGAAATTCCATCACATATGAAAACAGTCATCTTACTTGTCATTTCAAATATCTTCATGACGATTGCGTGGTACGGCCATCTCAAATACAAGAACAAGCCTCTGATGTGGGCGATTCTATTGAGCTGGGCTGTTGCCCTTTTTGAGTACGTTTTCCAGGTGCCTGCTAACAGAATCGGAGCAAGGGTTTTCACGGTTACACAACTAAAGATCATGCAGGAGTGTATAACCCTGTGCATCTTTACACTGATGGCTTACCTAATGTTTGGCGAGACGTTAAGGTGGAACAACTACATGTCCTATGCACTGATCATCGGGGCCGTCTACTTTACGTTTGGTTTTTCGAACTAGGTCAAAAATGGTCGTTTTTGGGGAGGTTGCCGTCTTTAGACAGCGGCGGCTCGGTTTAACAAGTTCCCGCCTCGTTGACTCGACATTTACGGGCTTTTTTATGGCCAGGTGTTTTGCAGAAAATATCCTTGACGCCCGCAAAAGGCCTCCGGCATACTTTTGTTTACCAGAGACCTGCTCTCCGCGCATCAAAGGTGACTGCGCCTGTCCGTGATCGTAAAGCGACGAGGTTCGGCTGAATAGAGAGTGAGGCAATTGTCAACTAGTTAGAAGCCGCTCTCGAGATTTAGAGCACACGGGTGCGTCGCAATCGCCGAAAGTATCGGCAGTCTCCCCCCGAACTGGATCAGCGAATTCCAGCAAGCCCGCGCTTCCCTTCAAAACAAGGATAGTAAGAAGAATGGCTACAAAACTATATGTAGGTAATCTCTCGTTCCGTACCACGAGCGAGGAACTGCGCGATGCTTTCGCAGCAGTAGGGACAGTAGAATCAGCTTCGGTAATAGAAGATCGAGAAACAGGACGATCACGCGGCTTTGCTTTTGTGGAAATGGCAACTCCGGAGGAGGCGGCGGCAGCAATCGAGGCTTTTAACGGCAAGGACTTTGGTGGTCGTAATTTGACTGTCAATGAAGCCAAGCCCAGGACAGATCGGGGTGGCGGCGGTGGTCGCGGCGGTTACGGCGGCGGCGGTCGAGGTGGCGGCGGTGGACGTGGCGGCTACGGCGGCGGCGGTGGTCGCGATCGCGACAACGACCGATACGAGCGCGAACCGCGCTGGTAAATCGTAGAGGTGGCCCTCTTGGCCACCTCTCGTTACGTTAGTTGATTACTTGGGGGGTGCAGGGCTCCTGAAAATTTGGAAGGGTGGCTTTGTTCTGATAGCCACCCTTCTTTTTTATTGGTCATTTTTCATTTTCCATTTCTCATTTTCCATTTTTCAGACGCTCCGCGCATCGAAGTGTCCGATATGCTTCAGCTTGATGGGTGAAGAAAGAAGGGAATCTTTGAGGGATAGTTTCTAAAGGATCCGACAAGCTAAAGCATATCGGACAC
>JBKPQV010000143.1:0-4906 GCA_046734235.1 Acidobacteriota bacterium | reverse complement strand
GATGGGTTGCGCGATCTGTTCGTAGCCCAGCGACATGAGCTGGATACCAGCGAGAAATCGACCGTGTATCCGAAATACAAACAGCCCTTACTCATGATGCGAAACACGGGAAAAGGATTTGTAAATATCTCCACGACGGCGGGAGCTACAGTAAATACTCCTGTTGCGGCCCGTGGCGCGGCGTTTGGCGATCTGAACAACGATGGGCAACTCGATGTAGTCGTTGCTGTTCTCGACGGTGCTCCAGTGATCATGAGGAATAGTGGGACAATCAATCATTGGCTTGGGATTACACTTGTTGGCAGCAAATCAAATCGAAGCGGAATTGATGCCCGCGTGACGGTGACTAATCATGACGGACAGAAACAGATCTTCGACGCAGGCAGCGCAGGGAGTTACTTGTCATCGAACGATCCGCGTATCGTCGTGGGGCTTGGAAGTGCTAAAACGCTTAAGTCGGTTGAGGTCCGCTGGCCTAGTGGACGTGTGCAGACGATCGCGAACCCGCCGATAGATCGATATATGCAAATCAAAGAGCAGGAGTAAAAACAATTAGCAGCCCGCAACATCCCTTTTACTGACTGATAGTAATCACAGATATTGACTGTTTTGGAAGCGTGACCACAAAACGCTGACCAGCCCGGATAAAGCTCCTGTCTATACCCACAGCTCGTCCGCTGATAACTTCTACCTCAGCTCGCCCAACGGGTAAAAACCCCTGTACGACGATAGCTGTTGTCAAAGCACTATCCGGACTCATGTTCACTGCTTTAATAAAGATCCTCTTGCCACTCCTGCTTGCTGTAGCGTCAAGGTATGGCCCATCAACGCCTGTTGCGAGCCGTACGTCTCCCCGATGCTCGTTGTAGATTTGGTTCACTAGATAGATTGGCGTCACGAAAACATCATGTCGCGATGCCTGAATAATTCCTCCTGGCCAGCCGTTGACAAGATCGGAAACAGCGCTCATCTCAACAAGGTCACCAGATCTTTCAAATACATTCATCAATCGCGCGCCGTAGAGTCCTGACTCGATAGAATATTGGCGCTCAGTTGGAAGATCGAGTCCCCATTCATTGATTGCCAACTTAACGCGACCTTCTAGTTTGAGCTCACGTAACAACTGTGCGACCTCTTTGTAGAAGTTTTCAAGGAACAAGGGACGGGCCAACAGCTTTGAGAGATCGTTGCCTGCCTCATGCCGGCCGTAATAGTGGTGAATAGCAAGATAGTCGATGTTTTCCCCGGCACCTGCCAATACAGTGCGATTCCATTTCATGTCGTTGTCGCCAACCGCGATTAATTTGATTGACGAATCGACAGCGCGCATCGCTTTTGCGTAACGATTGTAGTTGCGGGCATAAGTCTCAGCGTCTGAGTGGCCGCGCACCCAGTTGCCCCAGATTTCATTTCCAATTTCCCAAAGCTTTACGCCAAACGGAGCCGTATGCCCGTTAGCGGCGCGCATTGCACCATACTTCGAAGTCGCAGGACCATTACAATATTCAACCCAGGCAGCAGCTTCCTCGACTGTTGCGCCCCGTCCTTCAACGTTCACTGTAATCGAAGGTACAGCGCCGGCAGCACGCGCGAATGCGACAAACTCATCGGTGCCAAAGTCGCTCGGTTCAGGTTCGTTCTTCCACGATAGATTGGTCCAAGTCACTCGTTCGTCACGTGGTCCGATACCCCATTTCCAGTGGTAATCCTGGGCAACATTGCCGCCGGGCCAACGAACAAATGCTGGTTGGAGGAGCTTGATCTTTTCGAAGACATCGCTGCGCACACTTCCGGCAGCCGCATCGCTTGGCATTAACGAAATTTGATCAATCCTGACTGAGCCTTTACCGGGAAAAAGAATCGCAAAACGCGACAGTGGGTCATTCGTCGTTGGCTTTAAGGTAAACGCATACTTGTGCCAGTTACTCTTACTGTCCACCTCGAGATCGGCAGAGGCATAGATCTGACCGAGAGTTACGTCCGACTCGAGCGCGACAGTCACACGGCCGGAGTAGTCCTCCGACTTGAGCCAGATGTAGCCTTGATATTCAACACCTCGGCGCACCGGAATACGCGACTGATATACACCGTGACGGTGAATGACACCGTCACCAGCTTTGACGTGCAGTGAGTGTTCCTTCGTTTCGTTCTTTCGTTGCGGGTAGGAAACCTCGTCGTCCCACGCGAATGATATTGCGTAATCATCATTTCGATCGTCGGGATAGCGTTCCCAGTTGCGAGAAAGACCAATTACGTTTGGAGCTTCTTCGAAACTGCGATTGCGAATCAGCTCGGCGTGTAGCCCTCCTTTGATGCCCTCAAACATGAACTCCAAAAACTGGCCATAGAGAAGGGGACTGATGTGGTTTTCGATTTTGCGCGCGTCGATTGTGATTGAGGCTCTTTGACTTGCCTGCCCAGAGACCTGTGTTACTTGCGCGACCAAGATCACCACAACATACAGAAGCGTAGTTAACGATCGTTCTGTGCGTTGTGCTTTTATGTGATTCACCGTGTAGGTATGCGCAGGACCGTAAATGAACGAGGTAACAGCGCAAATGAAAGTTCGGTGCCTGTTACTTGCAACTGCTTCTCAAGCGGAGCGAGCTTTGTCGGATGATCTAAACTGTTTTCGGTTTTCAAGTCTTCACTCTGCAGGACAAAAGCTTTGCCGGCTTGCTTTACACCTTTAAGGCCCGCCAAATTGATCTTTGTTTCCTGTTTCGAGGAGCTGGTGTTGACTAACTTCAAAATCACTTCTCCCGTGCTTTCATCCTCAGACGCACTAGCATAGAGATCACTCTGGCCGTTCTTTGGCGATCCATCAATCAAAACTGGTAACTTACGAGTACCTTTGTTGACGCTAAACATCTTTTGCACATAGTAGTTCGGAGTTCCGTAAGAGCGCAGGTTGTCAAACCAGATCATGTTCGGTGTCCATTGCCACGCGTCCACATGTCCGAATAGCGGCGCGTAAGACGACATTCTAACGACGTCGGGATTACGTTCAAGGCCTGTAATAAAAGCGGCTTCCGATAATGCACATTCCCAATTGTTGCGATTGTCCGGACTAGCTATACCTACACTTTGAGCAGCGTACTCGCCAGCAAACACTTTCGGCCCGTTGCGTGGATAGTTGTCATAGCGCGCAGAGTTCTCGCGGAACCATTGCGGTGCCATGTAGTAGTGTTCGTCAATCAGGTCCGCTTTCAACTCACGCATCTTTTGCCAGAGGAAGTCGAACCTTTCGCCATCCGGAGATGGGCCAGCACTCGTTACTAGAGAAATGTTTGGATATTTCTGCTTCAGCACTTTGGCGAATACCTCGTAACGCTCGACGTATTGCGGACCCCATTGTTCATTTCCGATTCCGATCATCTTCAAGTTGAACGGCTTGGGATGACCCATTTGCGCGCGCTTGCGTCCCCACATCGTGTTCACTGAGGCGTTGGCAAATTCAATCAGCTCTATCGCGTCCTGAATGAAGTGATCGAGGTCCTCGAGCGGCGCCAGTTCGCTGGAGTTGAACTGGCAAGCCATGCCGCAGTTTAGAATTGGTAGTGGTTCTGCGCCGATGTCTTCGCTTAAAAGGAAATACTCGTAGTAACCGAGACCAAACGACTGAAAGTAGTCAGGTGTTGGCCGCCAATTAAACTCGGTGTTCCACCGATTGATGATGAGTTTTCGTGCGTCGAGATCGCCGACGGTTGTTTTCCATTGGTAGCGTTGATCGAGATATCTGCCTTCGACGATACAGCCGCCCGGAAAACGCAGGAAGCCAGGCTTCATGTCTTTGAGGAGCTTCACGAGATCGGTACGCAGTCCGTTGGGCCGGTTCTGCCATGTGTCGTTTGGATAAAGCGATACCAGATCTATATCAACTGTCCCATTGCCCTGCAGCAAGAGGTTGAGGTGGCCCTTTGTGCTCGTGTCCGTAGGACGCAATAAGGCGGTGTAAGTCTTCCAGGCGTTTGTAAAGCCAGTCACCTGTGTTTCACCGATTAGTCGCTGGCCATCTTCAACTTCGACGCGCAGTGCTGATGGGGAACCATCAACTCGTCGTGCTCTGATTGAAAACCTGTACTCGGCGCCTTTCTCAACACCAATACCGCGAAACCCCTCGTTGGAAATTCCAAAACCCTTGCCGTTACCTGTTGATTTGACACGCAGGTAGTGAGAGTTTGGCGTGTCGGTTACCGAACCGTGATCAAAGATGTACAGCTGCCCCTTATCGCCACGGTCCAATTGTTTCCAGCCCATCATGGGATTTGGAAATTCAAACGAGCGGTTCTTGATGCGTTCGGGGTATAGACCACCGTCGGCGCCGAAGTTGATATCCTCAAAGAAAAGACCGAAGAGCGTCTTCGGAATTGGGGCGCCGGGCTTGTCTGCCTGCACGGTGATGCTTCGTGTTTGAGCGAAAGCTACCTGCCACTGAGTGAGGAGGATAGCGAGAAGGACAATAAATGATCTCGTGTTAGGCGTGTTTCTTAGCTTCATTTGTGTTGGTTGCATTGGGATCTTATTGGTGTGAGTTCGTGTCATTTCGTGGATCGTTCTAAGCGCAAGATAAAGCAGATCCACGAAATTACACGAACTCACCCGAACAAAGAACTGACCCAATCGGAGTTTCACACAGTCTATGTCGCTCCATTGATACGCTTATCGTCCCGCTTGCTTGCTCTGCGCTTTGGCTCGACCGGTCATCCTCCGAATGAACTCAACTTCTTCGACCATATAAGGCTTGCCATCGTTGCGAAACACCTCGTGGAACCATATGGCCGGTTCACGATCAATATAAGGACGTTCCCATGAATCCCAGGGTAGATGTGTTTGAGTTTTCCCTTGGACGAATCCCCAGTTGATCATTCCTACATTGTGAACCTTTCCGACCGGCATTGATCCA
>JBKPQV010000142.1:0-11632 GCA_046734235.1 Acidobacteriota bacterium | reverse complement strand
GGCCTCACCCAACAAGATTCATTGAGTCCCATTTCCCTATTGGGTGAGGCCAGCGGGGGCAAGCCACCCTTCCCAACTTGTTCGATTTCAAGGTTCATTTTGTTATCAGCATTTTCTTGTAAAGGCAGTGAAGCTCTGCGTTGAAATGTCTTGGCCAACCCTTTAACGCGGAGGCGCAGAGCACAACAGACACAAGACAGTCTGAAGATCAGCTGCGGCGGATGAGGAAGTACGGTTGGTTTGTAAAAGTTTTTGAGAGACCAGGGTAGATGGTTGGTGCAGCCGCCATCGGCTTTATTTCGAAGTAGTACTGAAGTGGATATGGGGAATTTGTGTAGTCGGCAGGAATGATTGCCTGGTATGCAGAGCTTGATTGCTTCATCTCGGAGGCGTTAAACCGTTCGGCTTGATTAACGTGCCTGTAGTAAAGCTTCACCCACTTTACCGGTTTGTTCCCCGACAGACTAATAGCTAAAGGTTCACCTGTAACGAATCTCATTGGCGGTTTGTGGTGAACGACGACATCAGCGCGTTCCGTACGACTAAGTACTTGCTTGATGAGCAATGCTACTGAAGCGGACGGTGGACCAGGTTTAGTCGATCCCAACTTTTCATCAAGTGCTTCAATATCTTTTTCAATTGCAGCCAGTCGATCAACCCAGTGACCATGCAACTGTGGAAGTTCACCAACTCTTACATCGTCCACATAAACGTTCTTTGCAATATTTGCGAACTTGGCCCAGTGATCGCGTGCCTTCCGGTATTGAACAAGTGACGACACAAGTGCTGCTTGCTCGCCAGTCTTTTCAAACAGCCGGTAGAGAACAGCAGCGCGAAACTTAGCTGCGAAAAAGTTTCCCAGGCCTATTTGAATTAGACAGTCATTCGTAAAACGCTGAAATTCCGCAGATGGCTCACGATGAAGTGTCCTGATGCTGCGAGTGAGAGCCTGTTGCGATTTTTCAATGTAGTCATCAAGCCATTGGGCCACTTCCAACGGAGAGTACTTTCCGGTTATCTCGCCGCGAAGAAGATCATCAGCATAGTCGTTAATGCGATAAAACAGTTGCGGATCGAGTGGGCTAACGTTGCCAAATACTTTCGGCGCAGGCGAGTCGTTATACGAGCCTGGATGAGCCGCATCAAACAACGAATGATTGAGGTACATCTCAGGCCAGTAGTTATTGTTCGCAGCTGAAGGAAGGTGAGCTGTCGTGATCAGCGGAAGTATCCGACTGGCATTCGCGAGTGATGTTTCCATATCGATTGCACTCGCGCCAAAACGTTTGACTAAATAGCGACGCCACGTGTCCGGCTCCGCATCAGGGTTGTAAAGCAGACGTCCCCAAACTCTGTACGTGTAGTCGTATTTCTGCCAGTCCCAATGGGTTACCAGAGCTGAGTCAGCGTATGCACAGCGATTACCAGCTCGTCCGGAACCACGACGCCCTTTAAACGTCAGAGGTTCCATGATTTCTGCGCCGTCGCTGTTGCAAAACTTGAAGGCCTTTGAATACGCCTGCGCCGCAACCGGGTCACCCCATAACAAAAGTCGCTGGCTGCCAGGCCATACTCGATGAATCACTTTCCAGGTCCGATCCTCGCGCAAAAGGTCGCCGTACCCATAACGCATGAAGCTACGTGAACCTTCGCTCAAATTCATCAGCCGGCTCGTTTGCTTCTTTGGATCAGGAACCTCCAGTTGACGAATGTCAGCTTGATGATAGGGAAGTCCCAGGTGTTCAGCCCAAAACTTTGGCGAGACTGTAACTGGCTGGCGCGTAGCAAGTGCATTGTTCAGCATAGTCTCGTCGAGACCTTTTGGATGCAGATCCATTTCAACCCGACGTCCGCAGCTGGCTACACCTTCAAAGATTGTTTGCCAGAATTGATAGCTACCTTCGTCGACACCACTCTCACCGTGAGTCCTTATCGTTACGCCACTGATCAAAGGACATGATTGGAGCAGCAGACGCAAAGCGTCTCGACAATAAACAGCATGTGTTTCCTTCGTCAGACCCTCGATGGTGTAGTTAGCGTTGGGACTGTCGATCCATTCATAGCCGTGCATCCACAATCCCAGCTGAAAATCGAGTCCACGATTGACTGTTTGTTCACTGATGAATTTCAGCATTTCCAGGTTGTGGTCGCGTTCAGCATTTGGTAATCGAGGAACGCGAACGTTGTAGCCAGGCACTGAGAGTAGAAACGGATATGGGAATAGAAAGTAAGCATCCGTAACGCGTCGCAAAAAGTCATAGCCCAAACTGAGGCTCAAGTTGAAACGATTAAAGCGTTGATGGGCGAGCATGGACAGGTAATCGGTCCAGAACGTGCGGTCGTTGAACCAGGGTTTGTCTTCCACGTCGCTCGCAAAGAGACGCAATACGCTGCGAATTGCGTTGGCAGGCTGTTCTGAGATTGGCGTTGTGATTTTGAACGGATTCTCACTCGTCACGTCACCGGCGTTGTTAAGGCGATCGGTAAGTTCGAGAAGTGCATAGACGAGTCCGCGCGCGTCAGAGCCGCAAGCCAAGAGAGCGTTTGGTTTTATCGGCACTAAGGCCAGTGCCTCGGGATTATTTGAGACCTTAACGCCAGGTCGTTTCAAAAGTGCTTGAGTTGAATTCGACCGCGAACCACTTGCAACAATCGTAAATTGTTTAGGTGCAGGAGGTAATTTCTCCAACCGGTCTACGTGGATATTCCATTGTCTTAAAGAATGTTCGAGTTCGCTTAAGGCCCAGCTGACCGGAGTGGAACTGGCAATCGAGTCGTTGGGATCAACGACCAGTGCAACTCTGTTGCTTTGATTAAAACGAAGCGAGGGTAGGGCGGCGAAGCTGCTACTTAATGCGATGAACTCACGTCGAGTTAAGTTAGCTTTCATTAACGTCTCTGTGTCTGTACTCTGCGCCTTCTTAGAAACTACCTTGAAAACTGTGTAGCTAACGTCAAACACGAACATTCCAATAGAACAAGTTGGGAAGGGTGGCTCCGCTGACTCACCCTACACGAACCCTAGAACTCAATGAATCTTGTACGGTGAATCCGCGGGGCCAAGCCACCCTTCCCAACTTGTTCAATTTCAAGTTTCATTTTGTTATCTGCTTTTTCTTGTAAAAGCAGTGAAGCTCTGCGTTGAAAATATTTACGACCTGCTAAGACCTTCTTAACGCAGAGACGCCGAGTACGCAGAGACGCAGAGAAGAAATGAATTTTGCAAGAGCCTCGGCAGCATATCGGACACGCATCACAGACATTTTACTGTTTCGAGATTGCAGCCAAACCCGCGAGTGGCAAGCGGCGGCCAGGGGTGCGAGCCAGTGCCTGTTCGAACGCTTTGCGGGCCTCGTCTTTTCTACCGCGACGCAGCAGAAACTCTCCCAGGAGTTCGTAAGTGGGCTTATCAATCGTCGGTGGACCAAAAGCAATCGGGAGAGTAACTTCTAAAGCGACGGCCTGTTGTAACAGTTTCTCAGCGCCTGCCAGATCATTTTTCATCTCGGCCATCAACGCGCGTGCTTCTAATACGACAATGTCAGGTCTCACGCGTGAGGTGGGATCCGCATCGGCACGCTTAGTTTCGATTTCTTTGACTTCTCGAGCCACGGCTTCGAGGTCTGCGAAAGCTTGTCGTGTCGCCGCATTGTTCTTCTGCCTGATTGCGCTCATTGTCCGCGAGAATGCGAAATCAAGACGAGCACCTGGTCCTGCAGTATTGGGCAGAGTCCAGGCAGACATCTCACTGCTCAAATCTCCGCCATCGATCTGATAGCGAAGTAACATGTTCGCGAAAGAGCCACTCAAGCTGTTATCCGGATCCATTGAGTGGGTGTTATGGTCCATCGTTGACTGCGAATTCAATGCGGCGCGGCAGACGCTGAGCGCTGCCTTTGCCTTATCCATCTCCCCGAGTTGCAAATAACCATAGCCAAGCCAGCTCGGATAGTGACCACAGCTAATACCTCTGCCACTGCGTTGACGGGCCACTGCGGCTATGGCTGCGATGTTGGCATCAACAGTTTCCTTCCACATTCCAAGCGCAAGGAAAATATGCGAAGTCATATGCTGAGCGTGACCGGCATCAGGCGCTATCTTGGCGTAGAGACGCGCGGCACGAAGGCCGAGAGCAGCGTGCGTTGGATCGTCGTAGCTATGGATCAAGTAGTGCAGCAGTCCGGGATGGTTGCGATTGTCTATCCAGGTTTCTTCAAGCACACCAGCTGCGCGCATGTACTTCGTTTCGTTTCGCCCTTCATGTGCAGTGCCTAGAATCGCAAGACCGTAAAACGCTGTTGCATCGATGTCGTCAGGAAAATGAGCATGCAGCTTTGCCATTACCTCCATGTAGCGGAAGTCGCGCTGTTCTTTGGTACCTTCGCCGTAAAGAATCTCAATCGCGTCGAAGTACTCTTTTTCACGATCAGTTTTTGCTTTCGCACGACGTTCGGCGGGAGTTGGAGCTAGTTTGTTCAAAGCTGCTCGACCAGCATTCAAATCCTGTTGCATCCAGATGGGATGATTGAATGTCATGGCCTCGCCCCAGTAGGCCATCGCGAAACCTGGATCCGCAGCCTGGGCCCGTTTGAAGGCAGCGGCGGCAGTTGGATACTCAAAGTCGTGCAGTAGTGCTAAACCTTCGAGAAAGTCCTTCTGCGCAACGGGTGCCCCGGAGTTGGCAAAAGCTACATTGCCATAGACACCGTCGGCCGGCGGGGTAGGGGTTAGTAGTAACCAGGTTAGCAGAGTAACTAAGAACAAATGGGTCTCCGATTTCTTCTCTGTGTCTCTGTGTTCTCTGTGCCTCTGTGTTGAAAGTCAGACCTCGTTTTCTCGTGACTCAGTTTTAACACAGAGGCAGAGAGAACACAGAGACACAGAGAAGAACAGATTCGCTTCACTGAGTCAGCTCAGACGTCAGCACCGCGCCACCAAAATTCAACAGCACCGCCGTAATCTTCACCACCTTCCGACTATCTTTTGCAACCCAGACAGTCTGTTTGTCAGCATCGTTATCCGCAGCAATGATCTCTATTTTGTAGGCGTCAAACGTTCCTGCTGGAACGGTGACACTTTCCGTTCCGACTACCTTTAGTTGCTTGAGCTGCGGTTTCTTTTTTTGTAGATCGAAGTTTCGAAAAGCAAGACTGTACCCATCAGCCAGCGGTAATGATGCAATCACTTCATACGTTCCGGCGCCATCCGCAAACAGAGCGCCGCCGGGATCAGTGTCGATCTGTTCAGCTTGCCCATTGGTGTTCATCGAACCGCTAACTTTGTTTGGCGCAACTGTGAGTTCAACGGACGACGCACCCTGCTTAATCGAGCGGCGTTTGAGCAACAAAGTTCCTTTTTCGATGGTGCTGATATCCACGGCCTCGCCCTGTGGCATTACGGCAGTTTCATTTACGATCCAGGCTCCATTCTCTTCTTTGATTTCCGACTTAATCGTCAGCGCCATTGATTGTGAGCCCATGGATATTGAAGCCTTGTAGTTTGCTACGCCAGGTCGGAGATCGACGGCCGGTTTGGGCAAAGCGGAAGTGGCATCAATCTTCTTCGGCAAGGTAACGGTCTTTGGATCGACGCTAATTTCCTTGAGTCGCTGCGTAACTTCGGAAGTCATTGTTTCCTGGTAACGACCACCGAGATACTTCGCAAGGAATTTCTCAGACGAAGCAAACATAGCCATGTTGTTCACCGGGCGTGCAAAGCCGTGTCCTTCATCTGGTGCTACCAAATACTCGACGGGAAAACCGCGATCGCGCAGAGCAATCACGATCTGATCTGACTCACGTTTGTTCACTCGCGGATCGTTGGCGCCCTGAACAACCAACAGGGGCGTTTTGATTTTTGCCGCGGCGTTAAGCGGCGATTGCCGTTCCAACTGGGCTTTACCTTCAGCGGTGTTTGGATCTCCCATCCTTTCATAGAACAGTTTTCTAATTTGTTCCCAGTATGGTGGGATAGATTCGAGCAGAGTGATCAAATTTGATGGTCCAACAATAGACACTGCAGCTGCGTACACATCAGGAGTAAATGCCACGCCGGCGAGCGTCGCATAGCCACCGTATGAACCACCCATAATGCCAATTCGTTTTGGATCAGCGATACCTTGAGCGATTAAATACTTCGCGCCCCAGGTGACGTCGTCCTGCATCTTGTCGCCCCATTGATGGTTTCCCGCGTCCAGGAACTTCTTGCCGTATCCGGTTGAAGCGCGGAAGTTGGGCTGTAATACCGCATAGCCGCGGTTTGCGAGAAATTGGGCAAACGCGTTGTAGCCCCAATTATCTCTGCCCCATGGACCACCGTGGGGAACGATGAGCGCCGGAAGATTCTTTGCGTCAACACCTTTCGGTAGTGTCAGGTATGCTGGAATTTCCAGGCCGTCAGACGATTTGTAACTTACGGGTTTCATCGGCGCGAGATAGTCGCGGTTCAACTTTTCGCGTACCTGGTATTGAAGTGTTAACTTCTTGGTTGTCCGGTCGAATAAATACGTTGACCCAGGATCAGTGTCGCCATAAGCGGAAACGATAAACAGTTTTTCATCTTTAGTTGAGGAACCGAATGCAAGTTCCTTACCGGGCAACTGTTTCTGCAGTAACTTGTAGTCGGCCTCGAAAGTTTTATCTTTCCAGTAAATTCGTTCGCGCTCATCGTTATAGGTTGTCGAGATCAATTCGTCCGTAACCTCGGAAAAATTCGCATCGCCGAAGTCGACTCGCTTTAACGGATCCGATTCGACCAACTCTTCCTTTCCAGTGGTCGGATTAAACAATTCGAGCTTGATTAGATCAGTATCGGCGCCTTTGTTGGTGGTGAAGTAGGTGCGTTGACCGTCTTTGTGGTAACGGACCGGTCCGCAACTCTCAAAGACGTTGCACGAATAGATCTTGGCGAAGCCATTAGCATCAACACGGAGGACTTCGGTGTCACCATTTTCTGCGGCCCGGGTCGCGAGTCGGAGTTGATCTTTGAGGTCAAACACCCAGCCGGTGATTCGCTCGGTGTTCTTGCGTACGAGAGTACGTTCACCGCTAGAGATTTTTACTTTGTAGAGATCGTGCCAGGCAGCGTCGCGATCATTTATTCCAACGTAGATTGCGTCGGGTTCACTGCGAGGTACAGAGTAGATAAATGCTCGGATACCTTTCGCTTCAGTTAGATTTCGTGCGCCTGGAACTTCCTGACCTGCGGCGGGCGTGTCTGCCGGGTTTACCGCGTAGACGTTGTAATTCTCGTCGCCGGCTTTGTCTTGCACGAAGAGAATGAACTTGCCATCACGTGACCAAAAGTAGTTAGGAATTGGACGCGCAGTGTCGGCGGTAATTGGCTTCGCGCTGGCAAAAGGATCGGCAGTCTTCTTCACCCAGACGTTACGTGTACCTTTGAAGGGTTTGATAAAGGCTATGAAAGCGCCATCCGGTGAGATCTGCGCCCCGGCAATCTCCGGATCACCAAAGAACAACTCCCGGTCAATTAGTGGCGGCGCTTGAGCGAAAACCTGTTGCGCAATCGCAAGGGTGGTCAGGATGGTTATTAGAAGAACTATGAGAAGGCGATTGCGGGATGGAGAACGCATAGGAGCCTCTTTCTTTCAGGGAAATTGGTTTGGGTCGAATTAGGTTTTACGTCATGGTAGCAGAAAGTGTTTCGAGTTGTAGCCCCATCTCTGTGTCTCTGTGTTCTCTGTGCCTCGGGGCAGTAGCCCGACTGTCAAGGAGGGCCTATCCCGCGCATACTTAGCCCTCCTTGACAGTCGGGCTACTGCCCCCAGAGAAGAAATCAGACTACCTCAACTCAGTTGCTGCACCCGTCACAGCAAACGAACCTTCCACAAATCCGGTCGTTCTAACGTCAGCAGTGCCAGTGAATCCGGGTTGTTTGCCGCCAATAGTTACTTTGAATTCGCCAGGTTGGACCACAGTTTTCCCGTCATTGGTTATTACTGCGAGCTGGATGGGACGGAGCGCAAAGGTGACTACACGACGTTCGCCTGGTCGAAGATGGACGCGCTCAATCCCAGCAAGTGATCGAATAGGTACGCGGACTGAGGCGTTGGTGTTGCTAACGTAAAGTTGGACTACCTCGTCACCCTCGCGGTCACCTGAGTTTTCTACGGTAGCGCTTACCTCTACGCCCGCATTACTTGACACTTTCGGTGAAGAAACCGTAAATCCGGAATACGTGAACTTTGTGTAACTCAATCCGTGACCGAATGGATAGAGTGGTACATCTTTGAAGAACCGATAAGTGCGTCCGTCCATTGAATAGTTCTCGAATGGCGGCAACTGATCGGCCGATTTGTAAAACGTGACGGGCAGCCGTCCAGCGGGATTGTAGTCCCCAAAGAGAACATCGGCGATTGCTGCTCCGCCCTCTTCGCCCGGATACCACGCCTGGACAATTGCGTTCACGTGATCGTTGGCCCAATTCACTGCGAGCGCACTACCTGATAAAAGCACGAGCACGATCGGCTTCTTAGTAGCTGCAACTGCTTCGAGTAATGCTTGTTGACGAGCCGGTAGGTTGATACTCGTCCGATCGCCACCGAGAAAACCAGGCTCACGAACAGTCATCTCCTCACCTTCAAGTTGTGAGGATATGCCGAGAACCATAACGACAGCATCAGCTTGTTTTTCCAGCGCCACTGCTTCTGTATATGGTGAACCAGATTTGATAACAGGCGGCTGCCAGACGAGTCTAGCCACAGCACCAATCTTGCTCTCGTAGTACTCCATCTTCACTTCATAGCTCTTGCCGGCCTCAAGTGTGACTTCACCAGTGACCGTTGTTGGTGCGTGCTCGGTCCAATCTTGAGCGATCAATTTTCCATCAAGGTAAATGCGCACGCCGTCGTCAGCGGTTGCGCCGAGTTTATACTTGCCTGAAATGCTTGGAGTAATCTTCCCAGTCCAACGAGCAGAGAAGTCGTCAGCGGGTATACCAGTCGCAGGGTTAGACATACCCCAATCGAAGTCAACCATTTGATCGACTCGCTGCAACGCTGGTGATCCTTGCAGGTTCTTGTTGGCAAAGTATTCAGCGTTGAGTCCATGAGCACCCTGAGCATTCTGCAACGCAGTAGCCGGCACTGGCACGACATTAACGTCTGTGAGAGTAGTGCCGGTTGTATAAACCACCTTAGTTTTTGCGGACACATGTGAGCGAATACCGGCGAGTGGAGTTGTGGCGCGCGACGGCTGGCCGTTGTAGTTGCCAAGCAGAACTTGAAGATTGTCAGCGTTTGGTCCAATCACTGCAATAGATTTCAAATCTTTCTTCAAGGGCAGGGTATTGTTCTCATTTTTAAGCAAAACGATCGACTCTCTTGCTGTTTCAAGCGCGAGTTTTCGGTGCTGCTCTGAATCGTTTGCTGAAAAAGGAATCTTTGCGTAGGGCACCATTTCAGGCGGATCAAACATGCCGAGTCGGAAGCGAGCCTGGAAAAGTCGCTTCAGAGCGAGATCTATTTCAGCTTCGGGAATAAGTCCTTGCTTTACAGCGTTCACCAGTGCTTTGTATGTGTCACCACACTCGAGGTCTGTTCCTCTCTTAACCGCGACGGAAGAAGCTTCTTCAGCTGTCTTAACGAAGTTATGCCTGCGATAAATATCGTCGATCGCACCGCAGTCTGAAACGACATAACCCTTGAAGCCCCATTCACCCCGCAAGATTTCGTCTAACAGATGTGTATTCGCACAACAGGGCTCGCCGTTAGTTCGGTTGTAAGCACACATAATTGAGGTCGCGCGTGCTTCAGTGATGGTTGCGCGGAAAGCGGGCAAGTATGTTTCTCGAAGATCGCGTTCACTGACGGTTGCGTTGAAGCGATGACGTTCTGGTTCTGGTCCCGAGTGAACAGCGAAGTGCTTAGGGGTGGAAACAACTTTCAAATATTTGGGATCGTCACCCTGTAGACCTTTGACAAATTCAACACCGAGTCGACTAGTTAGATAGGGATCTTCGCCATAAGTTTCCTGGCCTCGGCCCCATCGCGGGTCACGAAAGATGTTGATGTTTGGCGACCAAAAGGTGAGTCCGTAGAAGCGGTTGTGATTGCCTCGCCGTTGAGCTTCGTGATATTTGGCTCGAGCTTCTTCAGAGATCACGGTAGCCATTTTGTTGATGAGAGGCGGATCGAAAGTGGCGCCTAGACCGATCGCTTGGGGAAATACCGTTGCGATTCCTGAGGCTGCAACGCCATGGAGAGCCTCATTCCACCAGTCGTAATCCGGGATGTTGAGACGCGGGATCGCAGGTGCAACATTCATCATCTGCGAGACTTTTTCTTCGAGCGTCATGCGCGAGATTAGATCGTCGACGCGTGTATCGATCGGGAGAGTCGGATTGAGGTAAGGAGGTTTTGTTTCCTGGGTGGTGATGGTTAGACAAAGTATGAGTAACAGGAAGCTGACACGGACAAGTGACATAGTTGATTCCTCTGATTAAGCTTGTGAAATTAGCCCCACAGGTTTCCACGGATGATACTTTGAAAGAACGCAACCACAAAGGCACGAAGACACTAAGACACTAAGACATAAATCTGTCGTACATTTGGGATTTGTGTCTTAGTGTGTTCGTGTCTTTGTGGTTAAACGTCCGTCCTTAATTACCCAACCAGCTCACATTTTACTGCTTCACTAGTACCCGCAGATCGATCGGGCCAAGAATGACGATGCGGCGCTTGCCCTTTCGCGATCGCATTCCCTGTTTCACGGTTTCAAGCAATTCTTCGGCTCCTCTAACTTTGCCCATGCTGACGTATTCATCCAACCAGGTTTTGAAGTCGCTGAAACGATCCATCCGTCGCGTGCAATCGAAGCGGGTGCGTCTGATCAGTTTAAGAAGTCCGGCGTCGATCACTTCCTTTACAGCCCGGTTAGCGGCGTAGTCGTCGACGAAGTCTTCCTTCATTACAATCAACTGCTCGTACTTGCCGTCCTGTTCGATACCTATGCGGCGATGGAGAGGGGCCGGTCGAAGGTCGAGCAGATAACCACCGTCTTTGAGAACTCGTCGTGCCTGGTGCAGAGCATGGACCATGCCCTCGTGCAGCACTCATCATAAAGACCAGGCGAAGACGGCGATGTCGAAAGTGTCTTTAGGGAACTGAAGGCGACTCGATTTTCCTACGTTGAACTCGACGCGTGAAGCGTAACTCTTGGGGAGCTCGAGACGTGCGAAGTCGATAAGATTTTGCTGGGGATCGAGTGCGTCAATTTGAGGACCGAGACTAGCAAGGCGACGAGTTAGCCGGCCACCGCCACAACCAATCTCCAGTACTCGCTTGCCACGCCAACTGGTCACCGCTTTTAGGGCAGCGATTTCGTTTTTCTCACGATCGATTCTTAGCGCCATTCGTACCCCCCAAGGAAACTAAATCAGAAAAGCACCAACATATCTTAACTACAAAGCTTCCTGCTTATCTGACGAAACCCAGATAATAAAATGAAACTTCTTCTCTGCGTCTCAGCGTTCTGCGCGCCTTCTTAGAAACAACCTTGAAAACTGTGCAGCTAACGTCAAAACACGAACATTCCAATAGAACAAGTTGGGAAGGGTGGCTTGCCCCCGCTGACTCACCCTACACGAACTCTAGAACTCAATGAATCGTGTAAGG
>JBKPQV010000141.1:0-7842 GCA_046734235.1 Acidobacteriota bacterium | reverse complement strand
CGCAACATAAGTATTTGCTTACGGATGTTTTGAAATCCGAATGGGGTTTCGACGGCGTCGTGATGTCTGATTGGGGTGGCACTTACGATGGCGTAGCTGCGACGAACGGCGGACAGGACTTGGAAATGCCTGGGCCCGCTCACATGAATCGCCAAACACTTTTGCCGGCTATTGAACAGGGCAAGGTTTCTGTCGCCACTATAGATGACAAAGTGAGACGGATTTTGAGAACTGCAGTTCGGTTCGGTTGGTTGGATCGAGATCAAACAGACTGGACCATACCGCGCTATAACCAGCAGGGACGCCAGGTAGCATTAAATGCAGCTCGCGAAAGTTTAGTGTTGTTAAAGAACGAAGGGCAGCTGCTGCCGTTAGCGAAAAACAAAACAAAGTCCGTGTTAGTAGTTGGCCCAGATGCTTATCCAGCCGTACCGGTGGGTGGTGGCAGTGCTCGCGTTGAACCATTTTCTTCCGTTAGCTTTTTGGAAGGGCTCAGCAATTACCTGGGTAATGACACTAAGGTTTTCTATTCGCGCGGGTTACCAACCTTCGCAGAATCAGCTGAGGCTACGGCTTTTGTCACCGCTGCAACAAATGGCCAACCCGGCGTAAACGCCGAGTACTTCACCAACCCGGAATTGTCCGGGACACCATCTGTGTCGCGTGTCGAACGACGGATGAATTTCGGCCAGGGGGCACGCTTAGTTGTGCCCTCTGATGCGGCTTCTTATCGATGGACCGGTTACTACGTAGCACAGTCGACAGGTCCACATGATCTTTTCGTTCATACAACCGGCGAGAACAGTGGCGCCTATCGAGTCTACGTCGACGACAAACTTGTTCTGGACAGCTGGACCGACAACAAGGCTTTAGTTAGCTATGTGACCCTCCCGTTCGATCAATCTGCCCATAAGATTGTGTTGGAACACAAAGGAAGGTCGTCACCCTTCGGTGCACGATTGCGATTAGGGATCGTCCGGCAGGGGCATTTTGTCAGCGCTGAAGCGAAGACGTTGGCGAGCAAGGCAGATGTGATCGTCATCGCTGCAGGTTTTGATCAGGAATCAGAAAGTGAAGGAGCCGATCGAACGTTCGCGTTGCCACCAGGACAGGATGAGTTGATCCAGGAAATGGTCGCTGCGAATAAGAATACGATTGTGGTCATCACATCTGGGGGCAGCGTTGACATGAATCGGTGGGTCGATCGCGTGCCGGCGATCCTCGAGGCCTGGTATCCAGGTCAACAAGGCGGTGTGGCTTTGGCGGAAGTGTTGTTTGGTGAGGTGAATCCGTCAGGACGTTTACCGGTGAGTTTTGAACGTCGCTGGGAAGAGAATCCGTCACACGACAGTTATTACGCAGAAAAAGGAACGCGAAGGATTGTTTATAAGGAAGGCGTGTTTATCGGTTATCGAGGCTATGAACAAGCGAACGTTAAGCCACTATTCCCATTTGGTTCCGGCTTGTCGTACACGACTTTTAAGTATAGCAATCTATCTGTGAGGCCGATGCCGGCAGGTACTGGTCCGCTTTACGAAGTGACATTTGCTGTGCGAAACACGGGCACTCGCGAAGGAGCCGACGTCGCTCAGCTTTATGTAGGAAACCCAAAAACGAAAGTACCCCGCCCGGTAAAAGAATTAAAGGGCTTTTCAAAAGTTTTCTTGCGTCCAGGTGAAACAAAGAAGGTAACACTGACGCTTGATGCGCGTGCGTTTACCTACTACGACATTGATTCGAAGCAATGGCACACCGAACCTGGCAGCTTTGATGTGCTCGTTGGACGCTCATCAGAGCAGATCGAATTGCGAGGCAAAATTGCTTTGGCGAACGCAATAACCGGTGTCCGATAAACTTCAGTTTTAGGCTTCTATTCCCTTTATCCGCGTAAATCTGTGGCTTTTTTTCTATCAGTTAAGCTTCGCAACACGATCGCAATGAAACTAACTTCGTTTGCCAAGGACTTTCCAAAAGTGCCTGGGTTACATTGTTTCGGAGGTGTTGAGCAATAATCGCGGATCATTCTTTTAGGCCATCGTAATTTCTAATCTCGAACAGCCCACAAAACAAGCACCTTGATTTCAATGGTGGTATCCGCCCACCAAAACTTTCAACAACTTTCCGGGCGACGTTTTTGCAGGTTCCTAAAGTCGTTAGCGGAAGGAATTAAAACTAGCCCTTCCAAATTTGGTCGAGTGTTTTCACCTCGCTGATTTGCGGCAACTTGTTCTGACTTAGTCAGAAAGAAGTTCTTTAATCCCATAAAAGAAATAGTCAGGGACTGCATAAGTGCGGTATGCGGTACGTTCGCCCCCGAAAGCTAAAAACAAACCGAGGACTGCTTAAGGCAACCCGGAATGCCTGGTGTCTTTCGTGTCATCAGCCAATGGCTCGACACGGTAAGAATTTCAGTTGCTCAACGTGTCATCTTGCCACGCGAATACGAATTGAGAACGGTCGTGGTAACCGAAGCCACGCAATTCGCCAGGGGAAGACCGAGTCTGCCAGCAAACAATCTTCCTATCCATTTTGTGTTAGCTGCAAAATTCGCATGCACAGGTTCTCCCGAGCCTCGAGTGGGAAAACACATTCGTTTCGGTGCCGTCAGTGCAAGGCAATTACCTCTTCCCATATTGAAAGAGGAAAGGCCTTTCAACGCGAGCAAGAGATACTAGACTTGTTAAAGGCAGGCCATCTCGATAGCCAGATCGTGAGAAAAGTGAAGTGCCACCACACGACTGTACGTCGTCTACGTAAAGAGGTAAGCGATGTGAGATTGTGCGAGTGCGGCCAACTCTATCACCACGTAACCAAGTGTCATATCCGGGCTGGTTGGCAAACGCTTGTCAAAGAACGGCGGGCGGCTTTCGATGACCTGCTGGTTCGAATTAATCGACGCATACCTTCGGTATTTCCAGACGAAATGCGCGATGAAATCGGACAGGAAATGTTTTTGGAGATTCTCAAATCAATCGATCGAGTGTTGGCTAATGCCCCGGAGTTTGTTCGCAAATACAAGAAACGTTATCCATTTCAATACCACTCGTTCGACGCCAATCCAACCCTGGTGGAACGCATCGCCGGATAAAACCTTGCCTTCGATAGCTAGATGGTGCCAGAATCCTGGTCCATCAGAATATGCGA
The DNA here is from genome assembly GCA_046734235.1 of Acidobacteriota bacterium. Classification (GTDB taxonomy): domain Bacteria; phylum Acidobacteriota; class Blastocatellia; order Pyrinomonadales; family Pyrinomonadaceae; genus PSRF01. The sequence goes on along the minus strand of JBKPQV010000141.1, from coordinate 4,698 downwards.
CGCAAAGTGGTTCACTTCGCCGTTTTCTTGCTATGCCTCGGCTTAGGTCTTATGACTGGGGGCACTTTCTTTTCATTTGGCGATTCGGGTATTGTTGATATTCCCACCGCTGCAAAGGAAAGAAACGATAACCTCCACAGGCTGTATGAAGCCGCGCTGATGTCCGGCGAGATGAGAGCGATGGAAAGGTTTGAATGCCTATCGGAGCGTGCCGATTGGCTTAGTGGTCGGTACGTCATTAGCGAGACTGACTCCTATTGCATTGGCGCTGACGGAACTTTCTATCCGTCAGCGTGGAGCAGATTAGGTAATGCGCTTCAACGAGTTCGCGACGAACACCCCGCCTGGGTTCGAAACAACATGGGATTCGTAACCACCATGGCAAACCGCGAAAGGGCACGCACCTACTTTTACAAACACTCTGTAGGTCGGTAGTTCTATTAGGATCTGCTAATATGAAATTGGAAGTCTTTGGTGCCGGAGGTCGGACAGAAGCGCCGAAAAGCCTAAACCTTTACGCTTCCTCACTTACTAAATACCCGCCTGAAATTTCCACAAAACAATCGAACGGACTACACGGATAACGCGGATAACGCGGACAGGCGCTGGCGCATCCTTGATGAAGTAAATTATTCTCATCAATCATGAGCGAGGGTGGGTCATTCGATGAGCAAGAGTTTTCGTATCTTCGTGCGATCCAAATTAGCCGCCAGATTGAAGCCGCACTTTTAACTGTAATTCTGTTTGCATTTCTTTCTGTGTCGCTCCTGCTGCTCAGCGAGAAAGCACCCTTCATCGACGACTCAATACATATTCCTGCAGGTTACTCATACCTCCTGACACATGATTACCGCCTAAACCAGGAACATCCGCCGCTGATCAAGATACTCAGCGGTTTGGGGGTGTGGGAAACACATGCGCGTTTTCCCTTCGATTCGCCTGGCTGGCAGCAGGCGACCACACCTCGTGATCCGGAAGATGGCATGCAAAAGATCGCGGGCGCGTTCTTTAAGATGAACGCAGACAAATTTGCCCAAATCATGCTCTACGCAAGACTGCCAATGCTGATTATACCGTTGCTTCTCTTACTTCTTGTCTGGTGGTTTACGCGTCAACTATTTGGACCGGTAGCCGCACTGATTGCCACGCTACTAATAGCGACTGAACCAAACATCATCGGCAACTCCATAGTTGTTCAAAACGATGTTGCGGCGGCATTCTCGCTGCTCTTGTTTGTGGCGGCGTTGAAAAACTTCCTAACTCATTCTCGCTTGGTCGACGCTTTGTTGCTTGGCAGTGCGTTGGGTTTGGGTCTTGTAACGAAATACTCGCTCGTCCCTCTCTTGCCCGCATGTGTTCTGATTGTGATAGTTCATTGGGCTAGGCAACTGATAAGAAACAGGGCCAGCTGGCTAAGAGGACTGACCCAGTTCTGGCTGATGCTTCTCGTTGCGTATTTGATTTTGATCAGCTGCTACGCATTTCAGATAAAACGTATCGACGCAGATATAAGTGCGACGATAGCAAGTTGGTTGTATCTGACGGGTACGTCTGCAGCAGTCTTCAAAAAAATGCTAGTACATGTTCCACTCATGCTGCCGCACTACTTTATCTACGGCATCGACATGGTGGTTCAGGATAGTCGTGAGGGTAGGACTGCATTCCTGCTAGGTCGAGTTTCCGAGACGGGATGGTGGTACTACTTCCCTGTTGCGCTCGCGTTGAAAACCACTATTCCATTTTTGCTGACGTCTGTATGTGGAGTTGTTTGGGCAGTGGTCCAGGTGTTTGCCCGCAAGCGCTATATCTTGCTTTATGTGCTAGTGCCTGTGTTTTGTTTCCTCGGATTAAGCATGACGTCACATATGGATATAGGCGTTCGACATATTCTTCCAATCTTTCCTTTCCTCGCAATCGCGTCTGGGGCAGTGATCTGTGCTACCGCTGAGCGATTATCTCAGTACCGTAATGCTTTGGCGTCAGTATTCGTCCTTATACTTTTGGTTTTACCAAATCTGCTGATCGCGATCTTTTCGTATTCAAATTACCTGACCTATTTCAGCCCGCTTGCCGGTGGTTCATCCGCAGGATGGACCAGGCTCTCTGATTCAAATGTAGAAACTGGTCAGGAGGTAAAGACGCTTGCCAGATATCTTCAGGCACACGGAGAAAAACAGGTTACCGGCATGTTGATTGGTGGTGAGTTTCTGAACTATTACGGAGTCGAATTCTTAGAGTTTCCCGGCTGGTATATTCCAGACGAAGCGGATGATGAAGGCGCCGAATCCGACTCGGATTCACACAGGGATGAAACTAATTCTGCAGATGTCGAGATGAATGAAGGTACGAGTTCAGAAGAAGTTCACACAAAATACGTAGCTATTGGCGCGTGGTACTTCGCAGAGGTCGATCTGACGGGCAAACAGGAAGAGATTATTGACATTTACAAGAACCAAAAACCCGAAGCGATGGTAGGGAACTCAATCTTTGTGTTCCGAAAGCGGTAGTGTGTGGAGACTGCGGGAATTCAAGTTAAGGCGGGGCAAAGCATTAGCTCTGCTAACGCGAAGCAGACGACTGCGGGAACCGCCGTCTGTGTAACCTTGCTGATTGGTTAGTTGCCACGCCCAGCGGATCTTATTGTCCAAGCACAGTGACCAAAATACATCCTTTAAGATTTCCGGTCATGCAGATAAGACCCTGATTTTGCACTATGGACACGCCTCTGCGGAGAGTAGCGAACGAGCGATCGACGTGTGGGAAAAGTTCGCAGGAAACGAGACCCTTGGACTCGGTTTGGACTCAGTTGAAGTTGATGGCGCGATTTTGGGAGGAATTCGAAAAGGTTTGGTGCCGGAGGTCGGACTCGAACCGACATGAGGAGTGAACCTCGCTAGATTTTGAGTCTAGTGCGTATACCAATTTCGCCACTCCGGCTTCGAGGGGAAAACATAATAAAGTCTGTTTGCTATGAAGCGCAACTGACAGCACCAAAGCATGATACGAAACAGCAGTGCAGCGACTGTACCGACGAACAGCATTCAAGATCAGTAAGCATTCAACCTCTTACGTCCAGTCGCTGAGCTACTGATCTTTCCCCACTCAGGATAATCAATCCGGCCGCGAGAAGTAATGTTCCTGCCACCGTTTTAATCTCACTTTGGTACAAAAGCGTACTTAACGGCTGATTTTAGATGAAAGAGAGACCATCTATCTCAAAATATTTCAACAGTTAAACACACTGTAAAAACGTGTTTGCCACGGCTGTGGAAATCGTCTAGAATGCATTTGCCTGTAAAAGGCGCCGTTGGCTTCTGGAGCCTGCCTCAGATTTCCCACACTGTTTATTTGAATCGAGCAAACCAAGTTGGCGCGGTCCTGTCGAATTCAGGAGAGAAGAAATGCTGAACAACGTGTCGTCGCCCCGCATATTGATCGTTGACGATGAATTAGAAATTACCGAAATCCTCGCTGACTTGCTGAGCGAGGAATACGAATGCCAAAAAGCCGGATCGGCTGAGCAAGCGATTGCTCGCCTTCAGGAAACAGATTTTGAGTTAGTGATCAGCGACATCACTATGCCGGGAATGAGCGGGCTGGATATGATCCCGCACATCAAAGGCCTTTCTCCGAATACCGTTGTAGTAATGATCAGTGGTATGCAGACCGTCGAGAGCGCGATTGGAGCGCTTCGACTGGGTGCCTTCGACTATTTGATGAAGCCTTTCGATCTGCGACAAGTTGAAGCTGTAGTTAAGCGTGCGCTCGAGCATCACGAACTGATCGTTGCGAAACAACGATATGAGAATCACCTCGAAGAATTAGTCGAACAGAGAACGGCAGAACTCGATCGTGCACTCGATTCACTCGAAGAAGCTTATCGTTCCACGCTGAAAGCGTTGACCACAGCTCTCGAAACCAGGGACCAGGAAACTCATGGTCACTCGGAACGAGTGGTTAGCTATAGCCTACGATTAGGTCGCGAATACGGTTTGAATCGTGAAGAAATGAAGGCCCTCGAGTTTGGTTCGTTGCTTCACGACATTGGCAAGATTGGCGTCCCTGATTCTATTCTGCGCAAGCCCGCAAAGCTTACCGACGAAGAGTGGGTATTGATGCGGGAACACCCGCTTCACGGTCAGCAGATTCTGCGAGGCATCGAGTTTTTGCAGGGTGCAGCCCGGGTTGTGGCCCAACACCATGAGAAATGGGATGGCACCGGCTACCCGTTAGGTCTCCAGGAAGTTGAAATCGATGTCAACGCTCGTATCTTTGCTGTAGCAGACGCCTTTGATGCGATTACCAGTGATCGAGTCTATCGACGTGGCAAGTCGTATGAAGCAGCTGCTCAGGAGCTAGACGAGTGGGCTGGCAGACAGTTCGATCCGAAGGTTGTTGAGGCATTTCATCGAGTTCCAAAAGAAGACTGGGAAGAATTACACCGGAAGTCGCTTGAGCCAAAGCACGAGGAATACGAAGTTCGTCGCATGGTTCAAATGTTGGAAGCTCAATTGGAAGTCGCAGTCCGCTAGAAAAAACTATTCATTCGCGGGTGTGGGAACAACGTAGCCCTTTCGGGAATGCAACGACACGCCAACTTTCCTCGATTGCACTTGAATCCTTCTATACTCTCCTCGCCGGGCATCAGCAAGAGCTCGCTTCGGCCGATATGTAACTACATATTCCGCACCGATAGCA
>JBKPQV010000140.1:0-5497 GCA_046734235.1 Acidobacteriota bacterium | reverse complement strand
ATATCACTCGCTTGTTTGATCAGACCGAGTTGATCTCTCAACCACTGAACTGCCGAACCTGTTACGGCCACGGAACCCTCAAGTGCATATACCGCGTGCGCACCAGCGACTTGATAGCAAACTGTGGTCAGCAATCCGGCGTGCGACGGCACGATGTTCTTACCGGTATTAAGAAGCATGAAGTTGCCCGTACCATAAGTGTTCTTTGCTTCGCCGGCTGCAAAGCACACTTGGCCCACGGTGGCTGCTTGCTGATCACCCAGGTCAGCACACAAAGGAACTTCGCCTTCGAAAGGGCCACGTCGCTGCGTCATCCCATAAAATTTTGAATCCGAAGAAGCACGGACGCACGGCAACATCGTTCGAGGAATATTGAAGAGCTCAAGCAATTCATCATCCCAGTCGAGAGTCTCGAGATTAAAGAGCATTGTTCTACTGGCGTTTGTGACATCGGTGATGTGCACTCCGCCGTTTCTGCCGCCAGTCAGATTCCAGAGAATCCAGGTGTCTACATTGCCAAAGAGCGCCTCACCTTTTTCAGCTGCAGAGCGTGCGCCGTCGACATTGTCGAGAATCCACTGGATCTTGCCGCCGGAGAAATATGTTGCTGGAGGTAGACCCGCCTTCGTTCGAATAATATCTCCCGCACCGGCTTCTTCCAGCTTACGCATGATGCCGTCAGTACGAGTGTCTTGCCAGACAATAGCGTTGTAAAGCGGTTCGCCAGTCTTCGCGTTCCAGACGATTGTGGTCTCACGCTGATTTGTTACGCCGACGGCGACCAGGTCTTGCGCCGTTAGACCACCGTTAGCAAGAGCGCCGCTGATGGTTTCGAAGGTACGGTCGCGGATTTCAAGCGGGTCGTGTTCTACCCAGCCGGGCTGCGGCAAAATCTGTTTATGTTCTAACTGATGGCGGGCCACTTCACGTCCAGAGTGATCAAAGACCATGAAGCGTGTGCTTGTCGTACCTTGATCAATTGCCCCAACGTATCGAGCCATATGTGTCCTCCATTGCTATTGATACGCACTGCTCCCTCGAAGTCTTTTCAATCCGCGGTTGGCAATCGACAATCATCAAAATCCTATGAGTTTGAACAGGCCCGCTCCCAGCACGGCTCCTATAAGAGGGGCAACGACAGGGATCCAGGCATAGCCCCAATCGGAGTCTCCCTTGCCTGCGATCGGCAACAGTGCATGCGCAAGACGTGGTCCGAGATCGCGAGCGGGGTTAATCGCGTAACCAGTCGGGCCACCAAGAGACAGACCGATTCCCCACACAAGGAATCCCACAAGAATTGGTTGGACTGCCTGGCTAAACACTACGGAAAGGTCGATCCCTGTTGGGCTTGTGAGCTTCTGCGCATTTGCTCCAATTGCGAGGATCCCAAAAAGAAGAATGGCTGTGCCGATGACTTCGCAAATGAAATTTGGGACCAACTTTCTGATCGCCGGGGCGGTGCAGAACACGGCAAGTTTCAAATCTTTCTCCTTCGTCTCAGCAAAATGCGGCAGGTACAGTAGCCAGACTATTATCGAGCCAATAAATGCGCCAAAAAATTGCGCCAGAATGTAACCCGGCACCTGTGTCCAGGGAAATGAACCGATCGATGCAAGTCCGACAGTTACCGCTGGATTCAGGTGTGCTCCGCTGACTCGTCCGACGCAAAAGATGGCGATGATTACCGCCAACCCCCACGCCGTCGTGATCACCATCCAACCACTGTTCTGTCCTTTTGATCTATTGAGAAGACAGTTTGCAACGACGCCATCGCCGAGAATGATCATGATCATAGTGCCAATAACTTCCGCCAGATAAATTTTCATTTACCACTCCTCACAATCGCACTGGATCGTTGAGCTCATTTAAAGAAGGCAGCAGTCGTATGAGTAGTTTCTAAGACTAAGACGATCTTTTTGGTGTTGCGACACCCCATTTTTTGTTTGGTCGCGGACCCATTTCAAAAACCAAAGTAGAACCGTTAGCAATATCGGCATGATCAATAAAGGGCTCACGCAGCGGTTTGCCGTTCAAAGTTGCTGATTGAATGTATTTGTTTTTTTTGGATGTGTTGTGCGCGATGACAGTGAAGGGACCTTTTTTGTAAGGGGGTCCCAACATGATGGTCGCTCTTGCGAAAAGTGGACTGCCGATAGCGTAAACAGAAGAGCCCGGAGTCACCGGGTAGAATCCGATCGCACTGAAGATATACCAGGCGGACATTTGGCCACAATCGTCGTTACCACTTAGACCTGCAGGTCCATTGTGATATTGAGATGCCATCGTTTCCCTGACTCGCTCCTGCGTTTTCCAGGGCTGTCCACAGTAGTCGTAGAGATACGTATAATGGTGTCCTGGTTCGTTGTCGTGCCGATAATGTCCACCTGAAAAATTCTCGTCGAGCTTCGCAGCAAATTTTTCATTGCCACCCATCAAGGCAATCATCCCAGGAACGTCTTGCATCTCGCAGAACAAATATGTCCAGGGACTACCTTCTGTGAATCCTGGCTTTCGGTCTTCCTTGGAGGCCCACGCTTCTTCGTCCCAGCTTCCATCTGATTTTTTCGGACGCATGAAACCTACGCTTGGATCGTAAAGGTTCTTGTAATTACGGCTTCTCTGCATGAGGAGTTGGTAGTCCTGCTCTTTACCAACGGCCTTTGCGATTTGTGCGACGCAAAAATCATCGTATGCGAATTCGAGCGTGCGTGAGACTGATTCATCTGTTTTGTCTATTGGGACGTACCCAAGTTGCTTGTACCAGGTGAGACCTCCGCGAGCTTCAAAGGCAGTCCAGGGAGCGCGATCAGTCCACCTGTTTGTCGCATCTCCATCGGGCGGTGTCATAGCGTTTTTGTAAGTGGCCGCATAAGCCTTCTGGAGATCGAAACCGCGGATCCCTTTGACGTATGCGTCAGCAATGACACTGTCAGCATGAGTGCCGATCATGATGTTGGAATAGGTAGGATTGGGCCACATCGGCATCCAACCCCCTTCTTCATACATTTGGAGAAGGGAGGTGATCATATCTGGAACTAAATGCGGTTGAGTAAGCAGCAGGAGAGGATGCTCGGCTCGGAATGTGTCCCAGAGCGAATAATCGTTGTACGAGACGCCATCATGTACGCGATCGTCAAAAGCGCTGTAGTAGCGGCCATATTCCGAAAAGAGCCTCGGAAACAACAGCGTGTGATACATCGCCGTGTAAAAATTTACGCGGTCATCTTTTGATGCCCCTTGAATCTTTATCTTGCTAAGTTCTTCATTCCAGATCCGACGACCGGCGGCTTTTATTCCTTCAAAATTCCAATCGGGAATTTCTCGTGTCAGGTTTTCTCGCGCTTGCTCAATGCTAATGAACGAGGTACCTATCCTGACCTCCATTACCTCTCCTTGCGTTGTAGGAAAGGTGACATAAGCACCCATTCGGTGTCCTGTTTGTTGCTCGCTTTTATTGTGAAGAGTTTCGCCGTCCCAGGTACCAAAAGACGCAAATGGTTTGCGAAACTGAATGACGAAGTAGCCTTTAAAGTTGGGCAGCGGAGGTCCTAGTTCGGCCGACATCCTATCCGGATTGTAGCCAGTGATCTCCTGGTTCTTCTGATCGATTTTAACGAAGCCTGTGAATTGCTGAGAACGGATGGCGGTAACAACAATGTGCGAAGCTTGCGAGGCCGGAAAGGTGAACCTCAGAAAGCCAGCGCGAGTCGTGGCGGTTAGCTCTGCCTTGATCCTGCTGTTGACCTCACCCATTTCCACCGAATAATAATTTGGTGCCGATACTTCGTCTTGATGGCGGAATGGATATTTCTTGTCGACCATCAACTCGCCAACTGATGGCATTAGACTCACGTAGCCATAGTCTCCCATCCAGATCGCCGGTTGATGGGTTCCCAGAAACCCTTGGATCATCTTGTCGCTGTAGTTATAGGGACAAACGCTGATCTTGCTTTCGCGGGTAACTGCCGTCCAATGCGTCATCCCGAACGGACGTGCGACGCCAGGTATCATGCCACCATAATCGAAGACACTAGGCCCGGTCGTGCCAATCATTGGATTCACATCATCGATTGGTTGTTGAGCTAAAGTGACTTGGCTTCCGCCGAAAACGACAGACACCAATATGAGAAATGAGCTGAAGCAGCTCATCGCACGCTTAGCAAGGATGGGCATGACTGCACCGCCGGTGGCAAGATAAGAATAAACGTGCCACGCATTAAACCGTACGGCCTATTTTTTGTCGAGCATTTGGACAACAGCATAAGGTGCCAGCGACGGCAGACCCAATAACAAAGGAGGCGAAATACTACGAGGAGTCCACTTCCAACTCAAAGGTGCTGAACATGCAGTTGAGGCAGTGGATGCAGTGCATGCAGTGCGAATTTTTCCGAGGAAATTTAGTGCTTGTTGATTCTAAAAGAGTTGGCCCACCGTCGAGCACTACCTTGACGCGCTAGGGGTCTGGGGTTCAAATCCCCACGCGCCTACCAATCTTTCAATAACTTAGCTGGCCGACAAAACTCTGACCGCCGCTCCAAACGCTCCATTTACGTCAGAAAAAACCCCTAATTAACCCGCTGGAATGTGGCACCAGAGTGTCTGGTTCGCACTCGCCAATCGACGGTTCGCTCGACTTCCGATTTTGTGCGAGGTAGCGAAGACACTCACTTGCTGGTCCAACTGTCTATAGAAACTGCAGACAGAACTGACTATTCTCAGAGCATCAACTGCCCACCGTTGACTTCAATCGTCTCTCCAACGACATATGAGGAAGCGTCGGAGGCGAGAAACGCGATCACTTTTGCACATTCCAGCGGCGTGCCTACCCGTCCAAGCGGAATCGTGGTTACAAAATTGCGAATCATTTCCGGTGTGGAAAAGACCTGATGAAAAGGTGTGTCAATGACGCCAGGTGAAATAGCATTCACACGCACACCATGCGGTGCCAGTTCCTTAGCAAGCGACTTCGTAAACGTGATCAGGCCACCTTTTGCAACCGAGTACGCGGCGGCACCAGGGCCACCACCAGTTCGCCCGGCGATTGAGACGAGATTTACAATGGTTCCAGTTTTGCGCTCAATCATCATGGGAACAACCGCCTTTGAACAGAACACAACGCTCGTTAAGTTCAGATTCATGATTTCATCCCAACGTTCTTGAGTTATCTCCCGAATTCCCTGCCGCTGGATAAGCGATCCGGCGTTATTAATCAGAATATCAATTGGTCCAAGCTCATCGGTCGCACGCCTTACCAGCGAAGAAATCTCATCGGGTCGGCGCATATCAGCGCAGATAGCGAGGGCTTTGCCACCCTCATTTATTATTTGGTCCAGCACCTGGTTCGCGCCCGCTTCGTTTTGATGATAGCCGAGCGCTACTATCGCGCCTAAATCGGCAAGCACGCTCGCAGTCGCTGCTCCAATGCCCGAAGAGGCGCCCGTAACTAACGCAACCCTGCCGGTCAGATCCATATGGTTCTTCATGTCAGTCCCTCTCT